>NZ_BAABIE010000009.1:0-187959 GCF_039542465.1 Gordonia alkaliphila
AGGACAAGGCCGCCGCACTCCTGGACGCGCAAGCCCAAATCGCATAGCGTTCACAACGACTCGTTGATCAGAACGCGTGACTCTACGCCCGATCCGAAGTCCACCACCCCAAGGGGCACTATCCGAATCATGAAGGCCTACCAGCAGGTGGCCGGTTCCCACGGACAATGTGCGACTACACGTGCCACAGTTCGCGTTCAGGCGCCCAACTTATGAAGCGCTACGGGAAATCTTGCGCTTCCAACTTCGCTCCTTGGCTGGAGCCACAGGAGCAGACCCGAAAGCCTGCTGGGCAGCCAGGTTCGGATGAGTCAGCGGCAAAGACCGCAGGTGTCCCTGCAGGCGCTTGGACATCGGCTTGAATGTCGCGAAGGTCAGCCCACCCGAGACGACGGCCCCAACGACCGGAACCACCTTGGAGGCGCCCTTCGCGAAAATCTGCGTCGTCATCCGGACCCCGAGCAGCTCGGAGACCTTCTTGACGATCGGGTAAATCGTCCCCTTGGTCAACGCCTGCTTCGGCAGTTGCTTGGCCATCAGCGCCGACACTGCGAAACCCCGGCCTGCGCCGCGTTCACGCCAAACATCACGCCAACGAACAGAGTGAGCATGCTCTGAGTCGCTGCATTGAGTCCCGTACCGTTCGGGTCGAACAGGTCGGGCCAGCTGTACAGGTAGGCGAGCTTCTGCACCACCCCCGCAGGACATGGCCGTAGTACTGGGCGATGTCCGCCGGGACAGTAGCAATGGCGGTGAAACCACCTGGCAGCCCAGCCGCCGCCGAGATCGTCGTCACCTTAGCCGTCTCGTAATTGATCACGCTCTTCGCGACCTCGTCGATCACGCTCAGCGGAATGCCTGCTTCCGCGGGAGTGGACGCGATCGCGCACGCAATCTGCTCGGGTGTACAGAACCTCTGCAACTCGGCCTTAAGGAATGCGTTCCGGTCGATCCGTACGCCCGGTAGCTGTGTCGACGCCTGCAACGTCTGCTCGAACTTCGTCGTGGACGCGACGGCTTTGCCTGTGGTCATGGGGGCAATTTAGCGGAGTCCACCGACAGCAGCCGACTGTCGTCTGAACAGACCAACGCTCCCAACGCCGGACAACACGGTCTGGTCCGGCAGCGCCGCGACACTCAGTGTCCTTGCGGCGCAACACTTCTAGGTCACGACTAGAGGCCCGCGGGGACCTGCTTGCCGTTGACGATGACCGTCACCTTCTTGGTCGCAGTGTTGTAGCTGACAGTGCCGTTCTCGAAGGTCGCCGACTGCACGTCTCCAGTCGTGATCACATCGCTGGTCACCGGCCCGAGAGGACCGGCCGAGCCGTTCGTTCCGAGAGAAACCGGCTTGCCCTGGGCATCTCGTTCGACGTTCCAGGCGTCGCGGATCTTGCCCCAGGTGAGGTAGGCCGGGGTCCCGGCGTTCGCATTGACCGCGGTGATGACGCCACCCTCGAACTGCTGGAACACCACCCCGCTGTCCCGAGTTCCGGCGTTGTGGTCACCGGTCAGCGGCAGTCCGAGAATCTTCTTCTCGGTCTCGGTGGTCGACGTATAGCGCGCGGCGATCGGACCAGTCATCGTCGCCTCACGACCGGCGACGCCCGTCACTGTGATCGTCGAAGGGCTGCCCTGTGCGGACGTCGTCGGCGTCTGCTTCTCTGATTCGGTCACGGCAGTACTGGAAACCGAACTACTGGAAACCGGCGCCTCGGCGACCGACGAAGCCGAGGACGCAGTGGTCGACGCCGTCGACGAATCGCTGCTGCTGCAACCGGTCGCCACCAGAACCACCGCTCCCAGCCCGGCCACCACCGCGATTGCCCGGCGCTGTGCTGCGTTCGTCATGTTTCCCGCTTTCACTGGTCTACCCGCTTGGAGAATGTCCTTCAGCAAGCGGCGTCAGGTCACCTGCGCGCTGCTCGCGCCCGACTCTATCGGTCTCCCAGAGTCCGGCCTCGACCGCCGTACTCGGACACATCGGACAACCGGTCCTGGAGTCTGTTGCCTGATCGGGTCGGCGGGTCCAGAACCGCACGGCTAGCTCTCCTCAGCCGGCTCCGGGGCGGCCGCGAGGACCGCGCGAGTGGCGGCGACCTTCTCGTCGTACCAGTCGGTCTCCGAGCCGACGGTCTTCTGCGCCCACGGAACCAGAGCAAGCTCCATGAGCGTCAAGGCACGCTCGGCCGAAGATCGCAGCGACGGGTGGATCCCACCCGAGATCTTGAACTGACCACATGCCGCCGCGACGTACGCGTCGATCTGACCGTGGAGGAAACGGGCGTGGACCGCATCGGCGTCGAGTCAGGCGATGACCGCTCCCGTTGCGCCGTCCCAAATAGCGTCCGAGACCAGATCCCAGCCCGAGATCGGGCGCGCGACGAAACCGGGAACATCTCGATCGCGGCCGCCGTCAGCGAAGTACGTCTGCAGCGCGCTGAACGTGTCGTGCCCGTCATCGGTGCCGAACGGCGCACGCGGGTCGTCCTCGCTCCAAAACCAATCCGGAACCGCCGCAACATAATTCGGGTGGCTGGTCGTCGGCGACGGCCCCTCCCCGTCGATGTCGAGATAGTGCGGGTTCGATGCACTTCCCACTGCCGCTTCTTTCTCGCGATCGATCATCGGCGGCGAGGAGGCCGCTGGCACTGGGGACAGAAGAACGAGCTGCGGTTCATGAACGACTCGCGGACCATCGGGGTCCCGCAGCGCGGGCATTCCTCGCCCTCCCGTCCGTACGCGTTCAACGACCGGTCGAAGTATCCCGATTCGCCGTTGACGTTCACGTACAGCTCGTCGAACGACGTGCCGCCCACGGTGATCGCCTCGGCCATCACGATCCGGGCCTGATCCAACAACGACAGTAAGCCGGCGCGCGGAATGCCCTTGGTACGACGACGCCCATGCAACTGCGCCCGCCACAGGGCTTCGTCGGCGTAGATGTTCCCCACGCCGGAGACCACCGTCTGGTCCAGCAGCGCCCGCTTGATCTCAGTGTCCTTGCGGCGCAACACTTCTATCACCGCAGCGGGGTCATAGGCGGGGTCGAACGGGTCGGCGGCGATGTGCGCGATCGACACCGGCAGCCCGCCCTCGGCCTCCGGGGTGTACTCGTCCAGGTGCCACCCGCCGAACGTCCGCTGATCCACGAAACGCAGTTCGTTGCCGTCGTCGAGCTCGGCCCGGATCCGCAGATGGACGGGGTCCGGCGCACCGGCCTCGGCGAGCAGCATCTGCCCGCTCATGCCCAGGTGCACCACCACCGCGACGTCGTCGGCCGCGTCGGCGGCGTCCAGCCAGAGGTACTTGCCGCGACGTGCGACGTCGTCGAATCGCTTGCCGCGCAACCGATCTGCCAGATCCTGTCCGCCGGGCAGGTGACGGCGCACCGCGCGCGGGTGCCGCACCTGCACCCCGGTGACCCGCCGTCCGACGAGGTGCGTGTGCAGCCCGCGGCGGATGGTCTCCACCTCGGGAAGTTCAGGCACCCGCGCCCGTCTCCCCCGCGTCCGCCGCGCCGGAGTCGGCAGGATCGGCGCCGTCGTTCAGGGACCGCCAGGCCAACGCGGCAGCCTTCTGCTCGGCTTCCTTCTTGGTACGACCGGTCCCCGATCCGCGCGCCTTGCCGTTCACCACGGCAGCGGCGGTGAACTCCTTGTCGTGGTCGGGCCCGGTGGAGGTGATCTGGTACTGCGGCACACCGAGATTGCGCGCCGCAGTCAGTTCCTGCAGCGAGGTCTTCCAGTCCAGGCCGGCACCGAGCTCGCCGGAGCGGGCGATCACCGGCTCGAACAGCCGGAGCACCACCTCTTTGGCCACCGCGATGCCGTGCTCCAAAAACACCGCACCCAGCAACGACTCCAGGCCGTCGGCCAGAATGCTGGCCTTGTCGCGGCCGCCGGTCAGCTCTTCGCCGCGCCCGAGATACAGGTGCGCACCCAGACCGCCGGGGCCCAGCTCGCGGGCCACCTCGGCGAGGGCGTGCATGTTCACCACGCTCGCGCGGATCTTGGCGAGTTCACCTTCGGGGCGATCGGGAAAGCCCAGGTAGAGACGTTCGGTGACGACCACGCCGAGGACCGAGTCCCCGAGGAACTCCAGCCGCTCGTTGGTGGGCAGTCCGCCGTTCTCGTACGCGTACGAGCGGTGCGTCAGCGCCATGGTGAGGAGTTCGGCACCGATCTCCACCCCGAGGGCGGCGGTCAGCGCGGTCGGGTCGGCTACACGCGCCATGACTTACCGGCCCTCCACCGACTCCGTCGACGAGTCCCCGGGCGCATCGCCCGAGTCGGAACCGAACCGGCCGGCCAGGCCGGCCCACCTCGGATCGATCTGCTCGTGTCCGTGGTCGGGCTCGGCGTCGGCGAGGCGGACACCGCACTCGGCACACAGGCCCGGGCAGTCGTCCGAGCACACCGGGCTCAGCGGCAGCTCAGTGCCGACCAGGTCGATGATCAGCTGTTCCAGGTCCACCTCGTCGTCGACGAGCCGGGACACGTCCTCTTCGTCGGTGGTCTGCTCGGTGACGCTGTCCGGGTAGGCGAACAGTTCGGTGATGTACACCGTGACGCCGTCGGACAGCGGCTCCAGGCAACGACCGCACTGGCCTTCGAGGTCGGCGCTCGCGGTGCCGCTGACCAGCACGCCCTCGGACACCGACTCCAATCGCAGGGTCAGGTCGATCTCCGAGCCGGCCTCGATGCCGATCATCTCGGCGCCGATCCGCTCGGGAACGACGACGGTGCGCTCCACCTCGATCATCGAGCCGGGGCGGCGCGGCAGACTCCGCACATCGATCACATAGGGACTGGTGCTAGGCAAGGCGCTCACGCCGCACATTTTAGCGTGCGCGCCAAACTCCGATCAGCCGGCCATCGGGGCGGCTGCGCGCGGCCCCTGCTCGTACTGGTGCGGGTACTCGACGTAGTCGTGCATGGCCGCACCGGTGCGCAGCTGCTGGCGACCGCGGTTCACCGAACGCAGCGTGCCGGTCAGCACCTCTTCGAAGCCGGCCAGCTTCTCGTCGACGTAGACGTCGCATTCGCCGCGCAGGCGATCGGACTCGGCGTACGCGGAGTCGACGATGCGGTCGGCCTCGCTCTTGGCGGCGATCACCACTTCGGCCTCGGAGACCAGGCGCTGCTGCTCGGCGATGCCGTCGGACACCGACTTCTCGTAGTTCGCGTTGCCGGCCTCGATCACGCGGGCGGCCTCGGAACGGGCGCGGCCGGTGACGGCCTCGTGCTCGCGCTGGGCACTGTGCTGCAGGCGCTGTGCTTCGTCGGCGGCGTTCTGCTGGATCGACGCGGCGTGGGCGGTGGCCTCGTCGACCATGCGGTCGGCACGACTCTTGGCCTCGGACAGCATGCGGTCGGACTCGGCGCGGGCCTGCGCCATCATGGCCTGGCTGTCCTGCTCGGCCGTAGTGACCATGGTGTCGGCGCTCTCGCGGGCATTGTCGATCAGCGAGTCGCGCTCGTCGAGCACGTCCTGCGCATCGTCGAGCTCGATGGGCAGCGCCTCGCGCAGATCGGCGAGCAGCTCCCGCACGGCCTCGCGCGGGACGACGCAATTCGCGGACATCGGGACGCTACGTGCCTCCTCGACGATCGCGATCAGTTCTTCCATTGCCTCGAAGCAGCGGTACACGGTTACCCCAATCCGGCGCAGCAGCGAAAGTCTGGCCTGGTCGTTAATTCTGAGGCCATTGTGCCGAATGTTGTTCGTGTGACTGGGGAGGCGCGTGGGCGTGTCGCGATTCGCCCCTTAGACCGAGCGGACGTCCTCGATGCGATCCATCAGCGCCGCGTGAATGGCCGGCGACAGGTACGGCGAGGTCTCCCCACCCAGCTTGGCCACTTCCTTGACCAGCGAACTAGAGACGTGCGCGAACTTCGGATCGGTCACCATGAAGAAGGTCTCGGCGCCGGAGAGCTCGCGATTCATCTGGGCCATCGGCACCTCGTAGGCGAAGTCGGTCTCCGACCGCAGGCCCTTGACGATGGTGGTGGCGTCCTCCTCGCGGACCAGATCCACCAGCAGTCCGGTCCAGCTCCGCACCTCGACGTTGGGCAGATCGGCGCAGTCGGCTTCAATCAGCGCGATGCGCTCGTCGACGGTGAACATGCCGCGCTTGTTCGGGTTCACCACCACGGCGACGATGACGCGGTCGAACCGCTGAGCGGCCTTCTCCACCACGAAACGATGTCCGCGGGTGAAGGGATCGTAGGAGCCGGGGCACACAGCTGCACTCATGAGCCCAGACCTTACCCACCTGCTGCAATGCCGACTGGGGCGACACCGACTGGGGCTACACCAACTGGGCGAGCGTGACGGTGGTGTCGCCGTAGTCCTTGCGCGCGACTTCTTCCAGCGCGTCCGGCCACCGTGGATCCTCGTCGCGACTCGCGCGTTCGAGGACCACCCACGCCCCCGGCGCCAGGTGCGGTGGCAGTGCCGCCAGCACCGCGGTCACCGCGTCGGCGCTGAGCGCGTACGGCGGATCGAGGAATACCAGATCGAACACCGACGACGGTGCGGCCAGGAACGACTCGGCGGTGCGCTGCACGACGCGCGCCCGGTCACCGGCCCCGCAGTGGGCGATGTTCTCGCGCGCCACCGTGGCGGCTTTGCGGTCGGCTTCGACGAGCACGGCCTGCCCGGCGCCGCGGGACAGTGTCTCCAGCGCCAGGGCCCCGGTGCCGGCGTAGAGGTCGAGCACCCGCGCATCGGCGATATCGGTCCGCGAACCGAGCATCGAGGCGATCGCCTCGCGGACGCGATCGGAGGTTGGACGGGTGCTCTGAGCGGGTGCCGCCAGTCGGCGACCACGGAACGATCCGGCGATGATTCGAGGCATGATGCACCCATCCTAAGCCCCCGACGACAAGCCCGACCGGACCCATTGTGACTTACCCCACATTTACCCGCTGAGCAGTAACGAACCGGCCGATCCGTCACCCATTCCGGGGACACACCTGACATTGGTCTCGGTTCTCGTTAACGTCGGTAACGTCATGAATCCGGATATACCGAAATCAAGGCAGCACCGCGACTCCGAAGTGAAATTTCGGAAACCGGTGGTCGACGACGGAATCAGATTGTGGGAGATCGCTCGCGACACGCACGTGCTCGACGTGAATTCCAGCTACGCCTATGTGCTCTGGTGTCACGATTTCGCCGAGACGTCGATCGTGGCCGAATCCGCCGGAAATCCGGTGGGTTTCGTGACGGGCTATCGCCGACCTGATCAGCCGAACGTGCTGATGGTCTGGCAAGTGGCCGTCGATGCGGATCAACGCGGCGCAGGAATCGCCGCCCGCATGCTGACCGACCTGTTCACCCGCGCCCAGACGGCCGGGGTGACCTGCCTGCACACCACCATCAGTCCCGACAACGTCGGCTCGCAGCGACTCTTCGCCGCGGCCGCCGAGCAGCTCGGCCTCGACATCCGATCGGAGTCGTTGTTCGACGCCGACGTCTTTCCGGATGCCCACCAACCAGAGGATCTGTACATCCTGTCCCGAGGCTAGAAATCACCGGCCGGGGAATTCTACGGGCTCGCAGAGCTCATGCAGGACGACAACTCCATAAAGGGGAATAGAACGATGACAACACTCGAAACGCACGTGGACGACACCACTTTCAGTAAATACGAATCCGAAGTCCGCACCTACTGCCGGAACTGGCCGGCCCTGTTCGACACCGCCAGCGGATCGTGGATCACCGATGTCGACGGCAAGCAGTATCTCGACTTCTTCGCCGGCGCCGGTGCGCTCAATTACGGGCACAACGACCCGACGCTCAAGGACGCCCTGATCGACTACGTGGTGCGCGACGGCATCACGCACGGCCTGGACATGTCGACCCGCGCCAAGGGTGAGTTCCTGCAGACCTTCCAGGACCGGATCCTGGCGCCGCGCAAGCTGGACTACAAGGTGCAGTTCCCCGGTCCCACCGGCACCAACGCCGTCGAATCGGCGCTGAAGCTCGCCCGCAAGGTGACCGGTCGCGAGTCGATCATCAGCTTCACCAACGCCTTCCACGGCATGACGCTCGGCTCGCTGTCGGTCACCGGCAACGCGAACAAGCGCGCCGGCGCCGGCGTCCCGCTGGTGCACAGCACCCCGATGCCCTTCGACAACTACTTCGACGGCACCGTCGAGGACTTCGGCTGGTTCGAGCGCGTGCTCGACGACCAGGGCTCCGGCTTGAACCGTCCCGCCGCGGTGATCGTGGAGACCGTGCAGGGCGAGGGCGGCGTCAACGTGGCGCGCGCCGAGTGGCTGCGTGCGCTCGCCGAGCTCTGCTACGACCGCGAGATCCTGCTGATCGTCGACGACGTGCAGATGGGCTGCGGCCGCACCGGCGAGTTCTTCTCCTTCGAGTTCGCCGGCATCACCCCGGACATCGTCACGCTGTCGAAGTCGATCGGCGGCTACGGCCTCCCGCTGGCACTGACCCTGATGAAGCCGGAACTGGACGTGTGGTCGCCGGGCGAACACAACGGCACCTTCCGCGGCAACAACCCGGCGTTCGTCACCGCCACCGCCGCGCTCAACAAGTTCTGGGCCGACGACCTACTGACCCGCGACGTCGCTCGCAAGGGCGCGATCATCGCCGAGGCCTTCGACGAGATCTGCACGCGTCACCCGGGCATGTCCCACCGCGGCCGCGGCATGGTGGCCGGCCTGGTGTTCGAGGAGGCCTCCCTGGCCGCCGAGGCATGCGCGATCGCCTACGAATCGGGCCTGCTGGCCGAGACCTCCGGTCCCAACGACGAGGTGATCAAGCTGCTGCCGCCGCTGACCATCGACGAGGACGACCTGATCCACGGACTGTCAATCCTGCGCGAGGCCGTCGCCGTGGTGAACCCGGCGCCGAAGGCGGTGACCGCATGATCGTGCGCACCACCGAGGAGATCACCGGGACCGACCGGGACGTCGCAGCCGGGCACTGGCGCTCCAAGCGCATCGTGCTCGGCGGCGACCGAGTGGGTTTCTCGTTCCACGAGACCACGATCGAGCCCGGCTCGGTCAACGAGTTCCACTACGCCAACCACGTCGAGGCCGTCTGGCTGATCGAAGGCACCGGCACCCTGACCGACCGGGAGACCGGCGTCGACTACCCCCTGGCGCCGGACACCATGTACCTGCTCGACGGCCACGAGCGGCACACGGTGACCGTGGACCAGGGCATCCCGATGCGGATGCTGTGCGTCTTCAACCCGCCGGTGGTCGGCACCGAGGTGCACGACGAGAACGGCGTGTATCCGCTGGTCAGCGTGGACGCCTGACCCCTGTGCACCGGTCCTGTGCCACCATGGGAGCATGCGCTCCGTCGCGGCCTGGACCCCCGCCCCACCGACTGCGCCCGACCCCGATCCGGTCGGGCGCAGTCGCGAGCTGGCACAGTTGCTGGCCGGTCGGCGCACACTCGCGCTGACCGGAGCCGGCCTGTCCACCCCGTCGGGCATTCCCGACTACCGCAGCCCCGGGTCACCGGCCCGCACGCCGATGACCATCGACATGTTCCTGAGCTCGGCGGATTTCCAGCGTCACTACTGGGCGCGTAATCACCTGGGCTGGCGGCACATGGATGCCAGCGAGCCCAACGCCGCCCACCGTGCCCTCGCCGAATTGGAGGACGCGGGCCTGATCACCGGCGTCCTCACCCAGAACGTCGACATGCTCCACCTCAAGGCCGGCTCACGGCGCGTGCTCGACTTGCACGGTTCGTACGGCCGAGTGGTGTGCCTGCAGTGCGGGCACCGGATGTCGCGCCACCGGCTCGACGAGGCGCTCGAGGCGGCCAACCCGGGATTCCGTGAGCGCGTCGTCGGACGCGGCGCCATCGAGGTGGCGCCCGACGCCGACGCCGTCCTCGACGACACCGCCGACTTCGTCACCGTGGGCTGCCCCGTCTGCGGCGGCACGCTGAAGCCGGACATCGTCTACTTCGGCGAGGTGGCGCCGAAAGACGTTGTGACGCAAGCCTTCTCGATGGTCGACGACGCCGATGCACTCCTGGTGGCAGGCAGTTCACTCACCGTGATGTCCGGGCTGCGCTTCGTTCGATACGCCGCCAAGCACGGCAAACCCGTCGTGATCGTCAATCGCGGCGGCACCCGCGGCGACGACCTCGCCACCCTCAAGATCGACCATCGCTGCGAAATCGTGCTCCCCGCAGCCACCGAACTGCTCCAGGAAAGTGTCGAAAATTAGTTCGAGAAATCCCTTGCGCACACCGAGATGTGCGGTAAAGTGGACCACAGAGCCATCGAACAGATGAGCCGATGCGCGTGATCCGATACGGCAGGGGGTCGACATGGTTCACATCGATCGCAGCTCGCCGTGGAATCGCGTGGACCTCTCCCCCGCGGGGATGGTCCCACCGGAGCCCGACGACGATGAGCGCACGCAATGCCACGACTGGTTGCTGTTCGCCGCCAATGCGCATCGTGGCCAGTCCTATCTGTATTGGGCGCAACTGACCGCGATCGGTGAGTTCCTCGACATCGCGTTGGCCAAGCTCGACGATGCCGTGCGCGGCGGCGGCGAGCAGAAGGACCTGTTCGACCCCTACACCGTCGCGACCGCCGAAGTCGCCGTCCTGTTCGCCGTCCGCGACTCGGAGGCACGATCGCTGGTCGGTCGCGCCGTCACGATGTCCGAGCGTCTGCCGAAGACGGCGCAGCTACTTCGCGAGGGCATCGTCAGTCGGACCATGTTCGACACCGTCGTCGACCGGACCGACATCGTCGACGATCCCGCGTTGGTCGCCGCGGTCGATGCCGACCTCTGCCAAGCCATCGCCGGCGCCGGACACATCTCCGACGCCAGCGCCCGCAGGATCGCGGACCGGATCGTCACCCGGCACGACGGTGACGCCGTGCGGCGGCGCCGGGAGAAGGCACAGAAACGGAAGAATGTCACCGGCCGCGACTACCCGGACGGGCTGGGCGGCCTCCACGTGACCGCCGATGCGGAGGAGATCCAGCTCGCCCTAGCGGCCGTCAACGCCCTCGCCGAGGGTGTCTGCCCGCATGATCCGCGCACCGTGGGGCAGCGGCGCTCCGCCGCGGCGATCGCGCGCCTACGCGGCCTGGCGTTCCGCTGCGAGTGCCCGGACCCGTCGACCTGCGTGAGCACCTTGGGCGAGCAGGAGATCTCGGACCGGCAGGCGCGGATCGTCATCCACGCGGTCTGCCAGAAGTCCACGCTCGACGGCGCCGACGACGAGCCCGCCTACCTCGACGGCTACGGTCCCATCAGCGCCGATCACGCCCGCGATCTGGCCCGCCGCGACGACGCCACCGTGCGCGACCTGGATCTGGACGACCTGACCGAACAAGCTCCGGACCCGGACCGTCCTCGCCCCGCGCGGATCGTCCACACCAGCCAACCGGCCGACCCCTACCGGCCCACCGCCGCCCTGGACAATCTGGTGCGCGGCCTGTTCGCCACCTGCACCGTCCCCGGCTGCGAACGACCGGCCTGGAACTGCGAACTCGACCACATCGAAGAATTCGATCACGTCTGCCCGGCTTCCGGCGGGCCGACGTGTCTCTGCAATATCGGCCCCAAGTGCAAGACCCATCATCTGCTGAAGACTTTTCTGGGCGAACGTAATCCAGAAGAGGGATGGGTCGACGACCTGTGGGTGGCCGAGGACGGCACGGTGTGGACGTCCATGACTCTTCGGTGCGGGATCGGCGTGGACACCGCCGCACCCAACCAGTGGCTGGTGCCGCAACTGGCGGAACTGCGCTGCGATCACCTGGCCCAGGCTCCGCCCGAACCGGCCGATCCCGGCGACGGGTTCACTGCGCGAGCTCCGGCCGATGCGTGCACTTCCGGGGGCGGCCGTAGAGCCGCTACCGCGTACAAGCACGCCTGGCGCCGCGCCACCCGAGCTCGCCTCCGTAACGCACGCCGTCGTGCCTCCGAAGCCTGCGACGCACCACCGTTCTAGGTACGTACCGCCGTTCTAGGTGCGCACCAGCTGGTCGGCGTGGATCACCGGTCGGCTCAGGTCCGACGGGAGGTCGTCGGTGGACTTGCCGGCCATCGTCGCGATGTCGTCGGCGTCGAAGGACACCACACCGCGCGCACACACCGTCCCGTCCGGGCCGGCCAGTTCCACCACGTCGCCGCTGGAGAATCCACCGCTCACGCCGGTCACCCCGGCGGCCAGGAGGGAACGACGTCGACCGACGACGGCCTCGACCGCTCCGGCGTCGATCGTCAGGCGGCCCAAGGCTTCTGCCGCGTGACGGACCCAGAATCGCCGGGCCGACAGTCGCTGCGGGCGGGCCGCGAAGACCGTGCCGACGGAGGCATCCGCCAGCGCATGATTCGCATCGGCCGCGGCGGCGAGCAGCACCGGGACACCGGAGTCGGCGGCCAGACGGGCGGCGGACAGTTTGGAGGCCATGCCGCCGGTCCCGAGGGCGCCGCCGCTGCCGGCGATCACCCCGTCCAGATCCTCCGGACCGGACACCTCGGCGATCAGCCGTGCGGGCTGCCCGTCCGGACCCGGCTTGCGCGGATCCCCGGTGTACAGCCCGTCGACGTCGGAGAGCAGCACGAGCGCGTCGGCGACCGTCAGGTGCGCGACCAGCGCACCGAGGCGATCGTTGTCGCCGAAGCGCAGTTCGTTGGTGGCGACGGTGTCGTTCTCGTTGACCACGGCCACCGCGTGCAGGGCGCGCAGACGATCCAGGGTGCGCTGGGCGTTGGCGTGGTGCGCCCGGTTCGACACGTCGTCGGCCGTCAGCAGGACCTGCCCCACGGTGCGGTCGTAGCGGGCGAAGGACGCATCCCAGGCCTGCGCGAGCTTCAACTGGCCGACGCTGGCGGCGGCCTGCTTGGTGGCCAGATCGGTCGGCCGCTTCTTCAAACCCAGCGGCGCGATGCCGGCACCCACGGCGCCCGAGGAGACGACCACCACGTCACTGCCCGCGCGCATCCGCGCTTCCAGTGCGTCGACCAGCGAATCGAGACGGGCGTGGTCGATGCCGGTGTCCAGGTCGGTGATGGCCGACGAGCCGATCTTGACCACGATGGTGCGCGCCTGCGCGATGGCTGCGCGCACCTCACTCATCGAGGTCGTCGTCCTCGTCGGACCAGCCCAGGCTCTCGCCGTCGGCCTCGTCGGCGCGCTGGCGGCGCAGCTTGCGGGCGGCCTTGCGCTCGGCGGCGCCGATACGCTCGTTGCGCTCGAGGCGGATGTCGGTGCCGCGTCCGGTGAGCGGCACGTCGTCGGCCATCGGCACCGACGGCTCCCAGTCGAAGGTCACTCCGGCGATGGTCACCGCGGCGCCGGTCTTGGCACCGCGCTTGACCAGGGCATCTTCCACCCCGAGTCGGTTCAAACGGTCGGCCAGGTAGCCCACCGCCTCGTCGTTCTCGAACTGCGTCTGCCGGATCCAGCGCTCCGGGCGTTCGCCGCGGACGATGAAGCCGCCCGGGATCTCGGGATCATCGACGATGGTGAACTCGGCACGGTCGACCGGCTTCGGACGGATCACGGCGCGCTTGGCGACCGGCTCGGCGTGGGCGCGTCGGTACTCGCGGACCATCGCGGCGAGCGCGTACTTCAGTTCGGACAGACCCTTCTGGGCCACCGCGGAGACGCGGAAGACCGGCCAGCCGCGCTCGGCGATGTCGGCTTCCACGAGGTCGGCGAGTTCGTCGGCCTCGGGGATGTCCACCTTGTTCAGCACCACGATGCGCGGACGGCTCGCGAGGTCGCCGAGCGAATGGTCCTCGGCGAGCACCGGCTGGTACGCGGCCAGTTCGGCTTCGAGGGCGTCGATGTCGGAGATCGGGTCGCGACCGGGTTCCAGGGTCGCACAGTCGACGACGTGGGCCAGCACGGCGCAGCGCTCGAGGTGGCGCAGGAAGTCCAGGCCCAGCCCGCGGCCCTGCGAGGCGCCCGGGATCAGTCCGGGGACGTCGGCGACGGTGAAGGTGTCCTCCCCCGCCGTCACGACGCCGAGATTCGGCGCGAGCGTGGTGAACGGGTAGTCGGCGATCTTCGGCTTGGCGGCCGAGAGGACCGACACCAACGACGACTTGCCCGCCGACGGGAAGCCGACGAGGCCGACGTCGGCCACCGACTTGAGTTCGAGGACCAGTTCGCGTTCTTCGCCGGGCTCGCCGAGCAGGGCGAAGCCGGGCGCCTTGCGGGCGCGGGACGCGAGTGCCGCGTTGCCCAGACCGCCGCGGCCGCCCTTGCCTGCGATGAATTCGGTGCCCTCCCCGACCAAGTCGGCCAGGATGTTGCCGTCGGTGTCCAGGACCACGGTGCCGTCGGGCACGTGCAGCCGCAGGCCCTCGCCGTTGGCGCCGCTGCGATTGCCGCCCTCACCCGGGCGACCGTTGCCGGCGCGGGCGTGCGGACGGAAGTGGAAGTCCAGCAGGGTGTGCACCTGCGGATCGACGACCAGCACGACGTCGCCGCCGCTGCCGCCGTTGCCGCCGTCGGGGCCACCGAGCGGCTTGAACTTCTCACGGTGCACCGAGGAACAACCGTGCCCGCCGTTGCCGGCCACCGCATCGATGGTCACCCGGTCGATGAACCTCGACATGACGCTGCCCTCCTGGACAAGAAAACTAGGTAAGAAATGCGACAGGGCGGGTCAGGGATCTTGAGTAGACCCTGCCCCGCCCTCTCGGCTTCGAGCTTATGCGTGACGTCGCAGAATCAGACCGCAGCCGGTTCCGGGACGATGTTCACGGTCTTGCGGCCGCGCTTGGAGCCGAACTCCACGGCGCCGGCAGCCAGAGCGAACAGCGTGTCGTCGCCACCGCGACCCACGTTGACGCCCGGGTGGAACTTGGTGCCGCGCTGACGGACCAGGATCTCGCCCGCGCTGACCTGCTGGCCACCGAAGCGCTTCACGCCCAGTCGCTGGGCGTTGGAATCGCGACCGTTGCGCGTGCTGGACGCGCCCTTCTTACTTGCCATTGTTCAGACCTCCTAAAGATCTTCTACGACTGGGTGTCAGTTGATGCCGGTGACCTTGATGACCGTCAGCGGCTGACGGTGACCCTGGCGCTTGTGGTACCCGGTCTTGTTCTTGAACTTGTGGATCCGGATCTTCGGGCCCTTGACGTGCTCGACGACCTCGGCGGTAGCCGAGATCTTGGCCAGCGCGTCGGCGTCGGTGGTCATGTTCGCGCCGTCGACGACGAGCACCACCGGCAGGGTCACCGAGCCACCGGGCTCGACCTCGATCTTCTCGACCTTCACGATGTCGCCCTCGGCGACCTTGTACTGCTTACCGCCGGTCTTGACGATGGCGTAGGTTGCCATTCCCGCTGTCCTCTTAACTCGTCTATCGGGCCGGGGCGCAGGGTCTGCGTCCGGCGTTACCTCGTTGTTCTTGCGCCTCCGGCTCCATCCGGAGATCCCCCGATCGCTGCGCGCACAAGCGCGCTCGCCGATCGGAGGCGACCTGCCAAGGTTACGGCAGGAAGCTCGAGCAGGTCAAACCCGCCACGCCGACTATTCCTGCGTCGACGCCCCCGCCGACCGTCGGCCACCGCGTCGACGCGGCCGGCGCGTGATCTCGACCACCGGTTCGGTGGTCGGCGCCGCCGCCCCGGTGGTGACCGGCGCTTCGGTGGTGATCACCACGGGCTCGGCCGGAGCGCTCGGCGCCACGGCACGACGGACCCGACGACGTCGAGTCACCACCGGACCCGCCGGCTCGGACGGTGCGTCCTCGACGACGGGCTCCGCGACGACAGCCGGTTCGACGACCTGCTGCGCGACGGGCGCGCTCTCGGCGCGCGTACTGTCGGTGCGCTGACGCTCGGGGCGCTTGCTCTCGGTCCGCTCGGCCTGTGCGGGCTTGTCGTCGACCTGCTGGTCAGCGACGGGCGTGTCCGCCACGACCGAGTTCTCGGCGGCGTCCGCGGCCTCGTCCTCGTCGTGATGGGCCATCGACTTGAACATCGGGTGCTCGGCGGCCGGCTTGTGCGGCGCCTTCGCCTCAGGCGCCTTGGCTTCCGACGCCCCGCCCTCGCCGGGAGTGTCCGGCTTGTCCGAGCGACGCTTGCTGCGCCGGGACCGCTTGCTGCCACCGGCGTCGCCGCGCGTGGAGTCGTCGCCCCCGGTCCGCACCTCCACCGGATTGGTATGCACGATCAGACCCCGCCCGTGGCACGTGGTGCAGGTGGTGGAGAAGGCTTCGAGCAGGCCGGTGCCCAGACGCTTACGCGTCATCTGCACCAGACCCAGCGACGTCACTTCGGACACCTGATGGCGGGTGCGGTCCCGGGCCAGCGCCTCGGTGAGACGACGCAGCACCAGGTCGCGGTTGGACTCGAGGACCATGTCGATGAAGTCGACGATGATCATGCCGCCGATGTCGCGCAGACGCATCTGGCGGACGATCTCCTCGGCCGCTTCCAAGTTGTTGCGGGTCACGGTCTCTTCGAGGTTGCCGCCGGCACCGGTGAACTTGCCGGTGTTGACGTCGACCACGGTCATGGCCTCGGTGTGCTCGATGATCAGCGTGCCGCCCGAGGGCAGCCAGACCTTGCGGTCGAGCGCCTTGGCCAGCTGCTCGTCGATCCGGTAGACGCCGAACGAGTCGGCCGCCGTCGGGGTGTCCTTGGTGAACTGCGAGACGCGCTCGGACAGATCCGGCGCGACTCGACCCACGTACCCGGAGACCTGATCCCACGCCCGGTCGCCTTCGACGACGAGCTTGGTGAAGTCCTCGTTGAACAGGTCGCGGACCACGCGGACCAGCAGGTCGGGCTCCTCGTACATCGCACGAGTGGTGCCCGAGGCCTTGGCCTGGTGTTCGGCGGCCGCCGCCTCGATGCCCTTCCACTGCTCTTCCAGGCGGGTGATGTCGGCGCCGAGCTCCTCGGCGCTGACGCCCTCGGAGGCGGTGCGGATGATCACGCCGGCCTCGTCGGGCACCAGCTTGGTCAGGATCGACTTGAGGCGCCTGCGCTCGGTGTCGGGGAGCTTGCGGCTGATGCCGGTCGACGTGCCGCCGGGCACGTACACCAGGTAGCGGCCGGCGAGCGAGATCTGCGTGGTCAGGCGCGCACCCTTGTGGCCCACCGGATCCTTGCTGACCTGCACCAGCACCGAGTCGCCGGGCTTGAGAGCCTGCTCGATCTTGCGGGCGCCGCCGTTGAGACCGGCCGCCTCCCAGTTGACCTCACCGGCGTACAGCACGCCGTTGCGGCCGCGCCCGATGTCGACGAAGGCCGCCTCCATGCCGGGCAGTACGTTCTGCACGCGGCCGAGGTAGATGTTGCCGACCATCGACTGCGAGGTCTCGGTGGTCACGAAGTGCTCCACCAGCACGCCGTCCTCGAGCACGGCGACCTGTGTGTAGTCCTCGGCGGGCAGGTGCGGATCGGCGGCGGCCGCGGCCGGATCCACCTTGCGCTCGCGGACCACCATCACGCGTTCGACGGATTCGCGGCGGGCCAGGAACTCCGACTCCGACAGGATCGGCGGACGACGACGACCGGCATCGCGGCCGTCCCGGCGGCGCTGACGCTTGGCTTCCAGGCGCGTGGAACCGGAGATGCCCTGCACCTCGTCGCGCTGGCGACGGGCACGCGGCTCGCGCTCGTGCACCACGGTGTTGGGCGGGTCGTCGGAGGCGGCCTCGTCCTCGCTGCCGCTGTCCGAGCCGCTGCGACGACGTCGGCGACGCCGACGACGCTTGCTGCTCGGGGTGGTGGAGTCGTCGCCGTCCTCGGACTCGTCGGACCCGTCGTCCTGAGTGGCGTCGTCGGTGGCGCTGTCGCCGTTCTCGTCGTCCTTCGTGTCCTCGGCGGACTCGTCGGCCGAGGATTCGCCGCTGCCGGTCTCCGCGGACTCGGTCTTCTCAGACTCGGTCTGCTCGGCCTCGGGCTGGTCGGCGGCGGCCGCGTCCGCGGCGGACTCCCCGGCGCCGGCGTCGGCCTTGTCGGCGGTCGCGTCGTCGTTGTCGTCCCCGTCGGTCTCGGCAGCGTCGCCGCGGCCACGACCGCGTCCACGACGTCCACGACGACGACGGCGGGCGCGCTGCGAACCGCTGGCCTCGCCCTCACCGTTCTCGCCGTTGTCGCTGTCGGACTCGGCGCTCTCGTCGGTCTGCGCTTCGTCGGTCTGGGCCTCGTCGGTCTGGGCCTCGTCGGTCTGCGCTTCGTCGGTCTGCGCTTCGTCGGCGGCGGCTTCGGCGGGCTTGTCCTCGGACGCAGCCGTGTCGGCCTCGGGCGTTTCGGCCTTGGGCTCGGTGCTCTTGGCCTCGGTGCTCTTGGCCTCGGTGCTCTTGGCCTCGGTGCTCTGGGGCTCGGGGCTCTTGGGCTGGGTCGGCTCCACCGGCGCGGTGGGCGGCAGGAACAGCGGAGCGGTCTCGGCGACACCCGCAGCGGCCGTCGTCGGCTCCTCCACCACGATCGCGGAGAAGAGCGATTCGGTCACGGCGACTTCCGCCGCGGGGGCGGGAGCCTCCGGCGCCGATTCGTCGGCGACGGGCTGCTCGTCGGCAGCGGGTGCTTCTGGCGCCGCCAGTCGGTCGGCGACGGATTGGGCCTGCTCGCCACTGATGGACGAGGAGGCTGAGCGTGCGGTCACGCCCAGTTCTTGCAGATGCGCGAGCACTTCCCGGCTGGTCACTTCCAGCATGCGGGCGAGTGCGTGCACGCGGAGTCGAGGGGGGAAAGCTTCCGCCGAGGTATCCGACGCGTTTGCGTCGGTCGACGACCCGTTGTCAGTCACGTGGTCTCCTTGAGACCCCCGGGCGCGTCACCATCGAAAACGACGACGCGGCCACGCGAGGGCCTGCGATATGTGTGCGGCCGCGAGCGGCCGGGTGTTGTGTGGTCTTTGCGTCCAGGAAGACGCCTTGCTTGTCTCGACAACAGTCCACGTCGGCGGCCGGTTGACGGCCACTGCGCTTCGCTGTCGAGTCGGGGATGCCAAAGTGTGACAGGCCCGACCGGACAAGTATCCCACACGTTCACCCGAATTCCGCACCCGACGCGATATCGGCGCCCCGCGCCGCCGCGTCGTCGCAGAGGCTGGAAGGGAGGTTGATCAGGTGATCTGTCAGGAATTCAGGTGGGGAAACCAGAGTGCGATCTCGCGCGCGGCGGACTCCGGGGAATCCGAGCCGTGCACGATGTTGAACTGGGTCTCGAGACCGAAGTCGCCCCGGATGGTGCCCGGCGCGGCCTTCTCGACGGGATCGGTGCCGCCGGCCAGCTGACGGAACGCGGGGATGGCGCGCTCGCCCTCGGCCACGAGGGCCACGACCGGAGCGGAGGTGATGAACTCCAGCAGGTCGTTGAAGAAGGGACGCTCGGCGTGCTCGGCGTAGTGCTCGGAGGCCACCTCGGTGGTCACCTGGCGCAGTTCCAGCGCGGCGATGCGCAGGCCCTTGCGCTCGATACGGGCGATGACGTCGCCGATCAGGCCGCGTTCGACGCCGTCGGGCTTGATGAGGACGAGAGTCTGTTCAGTCACGAGGCACCAGTCTAATGCTCCGCTGCCCCGCCGTCGCGATCAGGAGGCGGGACAGTACTGCTTCTCCACCGACCAGATGCCGTAGTCGAACAGATTGCCGCTCCCGGTCTGCGGATCGATGATGATCTGCACGCATGCACCCGGGGTGCGGACGGCCGCATCCAGTTCGCGTTCGAACTGCGCGGCAAGGGCGTCGTTCGACGGCCGGAGGGCCGGCGGCACCGGCAGGGAGCGGACGACGTCGTCCGGATGACGGTCGGCCAGCCACAGCGTGGCGCTGCGCGTCGCCAGGTAGCCGAAGGCGCCGGTGGGCACCGGCATCGGCGCGGCGGGCTCCACGGTGTCGTCGGTGTCGGCGATCATCGGCGCGGTCGGTGCCACCGGGTCGGGGGCGGCCAGCGCCGGAGACGCCGCCAGACTGGTCGCCGCTGCCGCAGCCACCAGAACACCCGTGAACCAGCGTGCTACCGCCACCTTGCCACCCATCGCACTCACCCGACGCTCATCGATCATTGCCGCCGAGTCTAGCCGACGTCAGAGGCGTTGCTGACCGGGCAGCTTGCCGTGTTCGATGCGCTGCTGCACATCGCGCTTGATGTAGACGATGTACGCCCACACGCAGCTGAAAACGACGCCGACCACGGCGATGGACCAGTGGAACAGTCCGCCGCAGATCACCAGGGCCTGCACGGCCAGATTCATCTGCAGCGCGTACGGCCGCCGCTGCATGCCGGAGAGCACCACCAGGATCAGGCACACGAAGCCCAGGTAGAGCCCGGACTTCCACGAGACGCCACCGGCCAGGGTGCCCACCACCGGGAAGGTCAGGCCCACCACGATCGCCTCCAGGATCAGGACCGCGGCCATGATGCCGCGGAAGCCCTTCCACGGATCGGTGACCGGATCGGAGAACTCGGGGGTGGTGCTCATGCGGGCTCCTTGCCGAACAGGGTGCGGCCGGCGCCGGCGGTGACCACCGATCCGGTGATCACCACGCCCGCGCCGGACAGATTCTCGTCTTCGCCTTCCTCGGCCAACCCGATGGCCGCGGCCACCGCGTCGGGCAGGAAGGGTTCGATCACCACGCGGTCCTCGCCGAAGATCTCCTCGGCGATCTCGGCGAGCCGATCGGTGTCGACCGCGCGCGGCGATCCGTTGTTGGTGATCACGACGGTGTCCAGGACCGGCTCGAGTTCACCGAGGAAGCCGCGGGCGTCCTTGTCGCCGAGCATGCTGATCACGCCGATCAGCCGCCGGAAGTCGAACTCCTCGGTCAGCGACCGCGCCAGGGCGGCGCCGCCGTGCGGGTTGTGCGCGGCGTCGACGAAAACGCTCGGCGCACTGCGGACCCGCTCCAGCCGACCGGGGCTGCTCACCGCGGCGAAGCCGGCGCGCACGGTGTCGGCGTCGAGCTGCCGGTCCGCGCCCGCACCGAAGAAGGCTTCCACGGCGGCCAGCGCGAGGGCCGCGTTCTCGGCCTGGTGCGCGCCGTGCAGCGGCAGGAAGACGTCCTCGTAGACGCCGCCGAGCCCCTGGATGCGCAACAGCTGGCCGCCCACCGCGGTGGCGGCGTCGAGCACGGCGAACTCCGAATTCTGGCGCGCCACAATGGTTTCCGCGTCGACGGCGGCGCGCAGCAGCACCTCCATCGCTTCCGGCTGCTGCACCCCGATGATCGTCACCGGGTCGTCGGGCACCACCGCGTCGGGATCGCCGGACGAGATGATCCCGGCCTTCTCCCCCGCGATCGCGGTGAGGGTGTCGCCCAGGTAGTCGGCGTGGTCGAGGGCGATCGGGGTGAGCACCGCGACCTTGGCGTCGATCACGTTGGTCGCGTCCCAGCGTCCGCCCATGCCGGTCTCCACCACGGCCACTTCCACCGGCGCCTCGGCGAACGCCGCGTAGGCCATCGCGGTGAGCACCTCGAACTTGCTCATCCGCGGGCCGCCGGTGGCGGTCGACGAGTCGTCGACCATGGTCAGGTACGGCTCGATGTCCCGATAGGTCTCCACGTAGGCGGCGGCGCTGATCGGCTCGCCGTCGATCGCGATGCGCTCGGTCACCGACTGCAGGTGCGGGCTGGTGACCCGACCGGTGCGACGACTGAAGGCGCGCAGCAGCGAGTCGATCATCCGGGTGACCGACGTCTTGCCGTTGGTGCCGGCGATGTGGATCGACGGGTAGGCGTGCTGCGGTTTGCCCAGCAGTTCCATGAGCGCCGTGATCCGCGCGAGCGACGGCTCGATCTTGGTCTCCGGCCAGCGGGTGTCGAGTTCGGCCTCGACCGCCGCCAGTTCGGCGAGCTCGGCTGCCTGATCGCCGGAGGTCACCGCGCCTCCAACTCCGCGAGCTTGGCGGTCAGTCGGGCCACCTCGGCCTCGGCGAGTTCCTTGCGCGCGGTGATCTTGGCGACCACGGCGTCGGGTGCCTTGGACAGGAACTGCTCGTTGCCGAGCTTGGCGGTGGTGCCGGCCAGTTCCTTCTCGGCCGCGGCCAGGTCCTTGGCGGCGCGCTTGCGTTCGGCGGCCACGTCGACCTGTCCGGAGGTGTCGATCGCCACGGTCGGCATCGAGTCCGACAGCCGCACCTCGACGGTGGCGGTGGCCGTGAAGTCGTCGTCGGCGGGCGTCAGCTTGGCGAGAGCGCTCAGGTAGGCCCGGGTGCCGTCGAGCTCGGTGGAGAGTCCGGTGACCTGTGCGGCCACGCGCTGACCCGGGTTGAGGCCCTGGTCGCTGCGGAACCGGCGGATCTCGGTGATCAGCTTCTGCAGGTCGTCGATCGCGGTGGCGGCGGCGTCGTCCCGCGGGGCACCGGACGGCTGCGGCCACGCGGCGACGACGACGGACTCCCCGCCGGTCAGCGCCTTCCACAGCACCTCGGTGACGAACGGCATCACCGGCGAGAGGGCGCGCAGCAGTGCGTCCAGGACGGTGCCGAGGACCACGGCTGTGGTGTCGGCGCCGGCCGGCCCGGACTGGATCTGCACCTTGGCCAACTCCAGGTACCAGTCGCAGACCTCGTCCCACGCGAAGTGGTACAGCGCCTCGCAGGCCTTGGAGAACTCGTAGGCGTCCAGGCCCTCGTCGACCTGAGCCAGCACCTCGTCGAGGCGGGTGAGGATCCAGCGGTCGGCCACGCTGAGGTCCTCGCGCGGCGGCAGGTCCCCGAGGCGCGCGCCGTTCATCATGGCGAACTTGGTGGCGTTGTACAGCTTGGTGGCGAAGTTGCGGGCGCTCTGCGCGTTGGACTCGCCCACCGAAATGTCGCTGCCCGGGTTGGCGCCGCGGGCCAGCGTGAAGCGCAGCGCGTCCGCGCCGAAGCGGTCCACCCAGTCGAGCGGGTCGATGCCGTTGCCCTTGGACTTGCTCATCTTGCTGCCGTGCTCGTCACGCACCAGGCCGTGCAGGAAGACGTTCTCGAACGGCACGGCGGCCGTGCGCCCGGCGAGACCGGCGTCGTCGAGCCCGCCCACGTAGGTGCCGAACATCATCATCCGGGCCACCCAGAAGAACAGGATGTCGTAGCCGGTGACCAGCACCGACGTGGGATAGAACTTGTCGAGTTCGTCGGTGCGCTCGGGCCAGCCCATGGTGGAGAACGGCCACAGTCCGGACGAGAACCAGGTGTCCAGGACGTCCGGGTCCTGCACCCAGCCCTCGGGTGCCTGCTCGTCGGGGCCGAAGCAGCCCACTTCACCGTCCGGGCCGTACCAGATCGGGATGCGATGGCCCCACCACAGCTGGCGCGAGATGGTCCAGTCATGCATGTTGTCGACCCAGTCGAACCAGCGCGGTTCCTGGCTCTTGGGGTGGATCACGGTCTCGCCGTTGCGGACCGCGTCCCCGGCGGCCTTGGCGAGCGCGTCGACCTTGACCCACCACTGCAGCGACAGGCGCGGCTCGATGCTCTCGCCGGAGCGCTCGGAATGTCCGACGCTGTGCAGGTACGGCCGTACCTCCTTGACGATGCGGCCCTGCTCGGCGAGCGCCTCGCGCACCTTGACCCGCGCCTCGAACCGGTCCATGCCGTCGAACTGCGTGCCGGTGTCGGCCAGGCGACCGGCCTTGTCCATGATGGTCGGCATCGGCAGCGAGTGCCGCAGGCCCATCTCGAAGTCGTTCGGGTCGTGCGCCGGCGTGATCTTCACGGCGCCGGAACCGAATTCGGGGTCGACGTAGTCGTCGGCGATCACCGGGATCAGGCGATCCAGGAACGGGTGCGGGAGTTCGGTGCCGACCAGGTGGCGGTAGCGCTCGTCGTCGGGGTGCACGGCGATCGCGGTGTCGCCGAGCATCGTCTCCATCCGGGTGGTGGCCACCACGATGTGCGGCTCGTCGTCGTTCATCGAGCCGTAGCGGAAGGAGACGAGTTCGCCTTCCACCTCCTCGAACTTCACCTCGATGTCGCTGATCGCGGTCTGCAGCACCGGCGACCAGTTGACCAGGCGCTCGGCGCGGTAGATCAGGCCGTCGTCGTACATCTTCTTGAAGATGATCTGCACCGCGCGCGAGAGGCCCTCGTCCATGGTGAACCGGTCGCGGCTCCAGTCGACGCCGTCGCCGATGCGACGCATCTGGCCGGCGATGGTGCCGCCGGACTGGGCCTTCCACTCCCAGACCTTCTCGATGAAGGCTTCCCGGCCGAGCTCTTCCCTACTGGTCCCGGCCTCGGCGAGCTGGCGCGCGACGATGTTCTGCGTCGCGATACCCGCGTGGTCCATGCCGGGCAGCCACAGCACCTCGAAGCCCTGCATGCGCTTGCGGCGCGTGAGGGTGTCCATCAGGGTGTGGTCCAGTGCGTGGCCCATGTGCAGCGAGCCGGTCACATTCGGCGGCGGCAGCACGATCGAATAGCCGGGCTTGTCGCTGGTCGGGTCGGCGGTGAAGTACCCGGCCGCTACCCAGCCGTCGTACAGCGATTCCTCGTGTTCAGCGGGATTCCAGGCAGCGGGAAGCGAGTTGCTCGCGTCAGGGGTGCTCACACCGCCATTCTAGGCAATGGCGCCGAGCCCGCTGTCACGGGCAGCGACGCCACCTGCGACCGGCCGCAGATCTCAGCGCGGAACGCCGAATGTCGCGCCGCCCGGGATCTGCCAGGGCCCACCGCTGCCGACGATGTTGATGACGCCGACGATCTGTCCCGCCCCGGTGTGCAGGGTGGTCTTCAACGGGCCGCTGAACGGTCCCGTGCACGGACGCACCGTGCCCGAGCCGGTCCGACCGGTGGTCAGGTTGGTGTAGTCGAACCGCACCAGCGTGCCGGCCGCCCCGCGCCCGCAGGCGGCGCCGCCGGGTGCGCTCAGTGCCACCTGCCCGGGCCTGCCGGTGGTCTCGATCCGGATCGACGCCGCGTACCCGCTCCAGTTGCCGAGCCCCATGGACAGGATCCCCTGAGCCGGGACCTGCTGCACGGGAAGCGGTGCGGCCGCAGCGGGCGCCGCGGCCAGCGTGCCCGCTGCGAGCGCCGCCACCCCCGCTCCGGCTGCCGCGATGATGCGCTTGCTGATGATCGACATGGCCGACCTCCCGTCGGTGACAGCCGGAGTGCTGTACCCACTACTTCGCACTGCCACACCCCAGCGTTACCGCCCCGGATGCGATCTGCCGTCTGCTGCAGTCGCATAGTGACTGCAGCAGACGGCAGACGCTGTGGATCAGGCGCCGGCGCGCAGGCGGTGCAGGTCTTCGGGGGCGTCGATGTTGGTGAGCCAACGCGGATCGCTGACACCGACGCGATGCGTGAGGACCGCGTCGAGCGCATTGGTCATCAGCAGTTCGCCCTGCTCCACCAGTTCCTCGAAGACCGGGAGCGCCCGCACCCGGTAGATCCCGGCCATCGGATGATCGCGGCCGCCCTCGTGGGCGATCACCACGTCGGGCGAGCTGGTCAGCGCGCGCAGCAGTTCGTCGACGAGCTCGGCGCCGACCAGCGGCATGTCGGTGGCGCAGACGAAGGCCGCCGCCGCACCGGCTTCCTTCGCCGCGGTGAGGGCCGCGACGATGCCGCCGAGCGGTCCGGCGCCGACCTGCTCGTCGGTGATCCAGGTGAGATCGGAGTCCGCGCCCAGCTCCGCGTAGGCCTGCGACGACTCCGCCGCCGCCACGAGCACCGGACGGCAGCGGGCGCCGATGGCGTCGGCGATGACGTTCAGCATGGGGCGGCCGTCCCATGCCAGGGCCGCCTTGTCTTGCCCCATGCGGCGGGAACGACCGCCCGCGAGGATGATTCCGGCCAGTCCGTGCTGCGTCTGCTCAGTCATGCTCGCCATTGTCCTGCACGGGCGGTCGCGGCAAGGGCGATCGCCGGGATCGGCGCTACTGCTGCGCGCCCGCCGAGATCACGCCGCACGCCACCCGCGAACCCGCGTCGCCGGTCGCCATGGTCTTGGCGTCGGGGCCGGGCGTACCGTCGTTCTGCTTGTACCGCTCGGCCGGGATGTTCGCGAAGTTGTCGCTGCCGGAATGGATCATGATCGACGTCCCCGTGCCGGCTTCCAGGTCGGCGCGGGTGAAGGAACTGGTGGTGGTCTCCAGCAGCGCAGAGCCGTCGTTGCGGACCTGCAGCGACGACAGGTCGCCGCTCGCAGGGTGGCCGGTGTGGCCGGGCACCTGGAAGTGGCCGCCCGCCGACAGGAAGTCGCCCGGCTCGCCCCCGTCGGGCGCCGTCGAGTTCGGCTGGCACAGGCCCACCGAATGCACGTGCAGGCCGTGGAAGCCCGGGGTCAGCTTGCCCGGCTGGGTGGTCTTGACCTCGACCGTCACGTAGCCGTTCTCGAACTCGAACTCGGCCGTGGCGATCTCCTCGCCCGCGGCGTTCTTCAGCGGCACCTTCAGCTCGTCGGCGTCGGCGCCCGAATCACCGCAGGCGGTCAGCGCCGCGGCGGCGGCCACCGCCACGAGCAGACCACCCGCGCCCCGAGCGGCGTTGCGGCGGACAGTGGATCGTCGTGAGATACCCATGGTTCACACGGTAGCGAAGAACGAACGCCCGGACCGTTTTCGGTCCGGGCGTTCGAGTTCTGGCGGCGGCGTCGGGTCAGGCCGACTTCTCGCGGGGCTCACGCTTCGTGTGCGGCACCACGGTGGGCAGGACGTTGTCCCGCACGGTCTCACCGGTGACGACCACCTTGGCGACGTCGGTGCGGCTGGGGATGTCGTACATCACCGGGAGCAGCACCTCCTCCATGATGGCGCGGAGTCCGCGGGCGCCGGTGCCGCGGTGGATGGCCTGATCGGCGACCGCCTCCAGCGCGTCCGGGGTGAACTCCAGCTCCACGTTGTCCATGTCGAAGAGCTTGCAGTACTGCTTAACCAGTGCGTTCTTCGGCTCGGACAGGATCGAGACCAGCGCGTCCTTGTCGAGGTTCGTCACCGAGGCGATCATCGGCAGGCGGCCGATGAACTCCGGGATCAGCCCGAACTTGATCAGGTCCTCGGGCATCACCTCGGCGAAGTGATCGGAGGTGTCGATCTCGTTCTTGCTGGTCACCTCGTTGCCGAAACCGATGCCGCGCTTGCCGACGCGCTCGCCGACGATCTTGTCCAGGCCCGCGAAGGCGCCGGCCACGATGAACAGCACGTTGGTGGTGTCGATCTGGATGAACTCCTGGTGCGGGTGCTTGCGGCCGCCCTGCGGCGGCACCGATGCCTGCGTGCCCTCCAGGATCTTCAGCAGCGCCTGCTGCACGCCTTCACCGGACACGTCGCGCGTGATCGACGGGTTCTCGCTCTTGCGCGCCACCTTGTCGACCTCGTCGATGTAGATGATGCCGGTCTCGGCGCGCTTGACGTCGTAGTCGGCGGCCTGGATCAGCTTCAGCAGGATGTTCTCCACATCCTCACCGACGTAGCCGGCCTCGGTCAGCGCGGTGGCGTCGGCGATGGCGAACGGCACGTTCAGCATCTTGGCCAGTGTCTGGGCGAGGTAGGTCTTGCCGCAGCCGGTGGGGCCGAGCATCAGGATGTTCGACTTGGCGAGCTCCACCGACTCGGTGCCGCGCGCGTCCTTCTTCTCCCCCGCCTGAATGCGCTTGTAGTGGTTGTAGACGGCCACGGCGAGCGTCCGCTTGGCCGTGTCCTGCCCCACCACGTAGGTGTCGAGGAATTCGCGGATCTCGGCGGGCTTGGGCAGCTCGTCGAGCTTCACGTCGCTGGTCTCGGCGAGCTCCTCTTCGATGATCTCGTTGCAGAGATCGATGCACTCGTCGCAGATGTACACCCCGGGACCCGCGATGAGCTTCTTGACCTGCTTCTGACTCTTACCGCAGAACGAGCATTTCAGCAGGTCGCCGCCATCTCCGATACGTGCCATTGGGCCACCACCACTTCCTGATCGGCGCGTACCTCAACGGTACCTGCGCTGGTTACTCGTCTTACTGATTTGTGCGTGCCGCGCCCGCTCGATGACCTCCGAGCCTACGGGCTCGGGCACGCACTGCCGGGGCGAAATCGCCCGGCGTGTCGACACCCGAGCCCTTCGGCTCGCTGCGCCGCCGGACTAGGCCCGCGCGGACTTCTTGCGGTACTCGAAGACCTCGTCGACGATCCCGTATTCCTTGGCCTGCTCGGCGGTGAGGATGTTGTCGCGATCGGTGTCCCGACGGATCGTGGCCGGCTCCTGGCCGGTGTGCCGGGCCAGGATCTCGTCGAGCCGGTTGCGGATCCGCTCGATCTCGGCGGCCTGGATCTCGAGGTCGGAGACCTGGCCCTGGAACGCGCCGCCGGTGCGCGGCTGGTGGATCAGGATGGTGGCGTTGGGCAGCGCGGCGCGCTTGCCCGGGGTGCCGCCGGCCAGCAGGATCGCCGCGGCCGAGGCCGCCTCACCCAGGCACACGGTGACGATGTCGCAGTGCACGTACTGCATGGTGTCGTAGATCGCCAGCATGTCCGGCACGCTGCCGCCCGGCGAGTTGATGTACATGGTGATGTCGCGGTCGGGGTCCTGGCTCTCCAGGACCAGCAGCTGCGCCATCACGTCGTTGGCCACCGTCTGGTCGATCGGCGTGCCGACGAAGACGATGCGCTCTTCGAAGAGCTTGGCGTACGGGTCGTACTGGCGCTGGCCGTTCGGGGTGTTCTCGATGAACGACGGCAGGATGTAGCGCGCCTGGATCTGCTTGAGCGCGAGGGCCGAATCGGGAATGCCGGCGCGGACGTCGGCCGGAAGGTCGTTGTACATGGGTTCTCCGATGAGGTGGTGGGTCGGGCGGACGGCCGAGATCATGCGCCCGGGCGGGCGACGCTGGTGACCACGTGGTCGACGATGCCGTAGTCCTTGGCTTCGTCGGCGGTGAACCACTTGTCGCGATCGGCGTCGGCCTCGATCTTCTCCAGCGGCTGACCGGTGAACTGCGCGTTCAGCCGGTTCATCTCCTTCTTGGTGGCCGCGAACTGCTCGGCCTGAATGGCGATGTCGGCCGCGGTGCCGCCGATGCCCGCCGACGGCTGGTGCATCATGATGCGCGCATGCGGCAGTGCGTGGCGCCTGCCCTTGGCGCCTGCGGCGAGCAGGAACTGGCCCATCGAAGCGGCCATGCCCATCGCGTAGGTGGCGACGTCACACGGCGCCAGCTGCATGGTGTCGAAGATCGCCATGCCCGCCGTGACGCTGCCGCCCGGCGAGTTGATGTACAGGCTGATGTCCCGTTCCGGGTCCTCCGCGGCGAGCAGCAGGATCTGCGCGCAGAGGCGGTTGGCGATGTCGTCGTCCACCTGGGTGCCCAGGAAGATGATGCGCTCACGCAGCAGGCGCTCGAAGACCGAGTCGGTCAGGTTCAGGCCGGCGACCCCCGAGCTCATAGCGGGCGGCGTGTACAGGTTGCTCACAGTAGAAAGTCCCATCTCCTCTTGGCGGCCATCACAGTCGAAGGCCCGAGCCGCGGTTGAAAGCTGTCACCGAGATTAATCACTTCTGGGCCCCCAGTTGTTCCGCACACCCCGCCGATTCGCTGACAGCGGAACCGACCTGGGCCCGACGGCCCGAGCGGGGACCCCGCGGATGCAGGCGGCCGGGACCGGAATGTCCGGTCCCGGCCGCGTGCCGGCGTTCTTACGGGGTGTCGATCACGCCTCGGCGTCGTCGGCGTCCTCGTCGTCGCTCGCGTTACCGAAGAAGGTCTCGGTGTCGATCACGTCGCCGTTGGTGTCGGTGACGGTCACGTCGCCGATCACCCCGGCGAGCGCCTTGTTGCGGCGGACATCGGCGTACAGCGCGCCGATCTGGTTGGCACCCTGCAGCTGCTGGATGAACTCCTGCGGCGGCATGCCGTAGCGCTGCGCCTGCAGCATGATCTGCTGGGTCAGCTCGTTCTGGTCCACCTCGGTCTCGGCGGCGTCGGCGACCGCGTCCAGCAGCAGCTGGGTGCGCACCGACTTCTCGGCCTCCACCTTCGACTCGGCGTCCCACTCCTCACGGGTCTTGCCCTGCGCCTCGAGGAAGCGGGCGACCTGCTCGTCGTCGTGACCGAGGGCGTGGATCAGCTGGTGCTGAGTGGCCTCGAGCTCGTCCTCGACGACCTTCTCCGGCAGCGGGAACTCGACCTCTTCGAGCAGCTGGTCGAGCACGGCGTCGCGGATGGCACCGGCCTGCTCGTACTTCTTGGAGTCGGCCACCTGGCGGCGGAGGTCCTCGCGCAGCTCGTCGACGGTGTCGAACTCGCTGGCCATCTGCACGAATTCCTCGTCCAGCTCGGGCAGCTCGCGCACCTTGACCGACTGCACGGTCGCGGTGACCTCGGCCTCGCGGCCGGCGTTCTCGCCGGCGACCAGGGTGGTGGTGAAGGTGGCGGTCTCGCCGGCCTTCAGACCGGTGATGGCCTCGTCCAGGCCGTCGATCAGGTCGCCGTTGCCCAGCTCGTGCGAGAGGCCCTCGGTGGTGGCGTCCGGCTCCGGCACACCGTCGACGGTCGCCGACAGGTCCAGCGTCAGGAAGTCGCCCGTCTCGGCGCCGCGTTCGACGGCGACCAGCGTGCCGAACCGCGACCGCAGCGACTCGACCTGCTCTTCGACGTCGGCGTCGCTGATCTCGATCGGATCCACCTGCACCGACAGTGCAGCGAATTCGGGGAGGGTGATCTCCGGACGCACGTCGACGACGGCGGTGAAGGTCAGGGGCTCGCCGTGGACCAGGTCGCCGAGTTCGATCTCGGGCTGGCTGATGGCGTTGGTCTCGGTCTCGGCCAGGGCCTGGCTGTACTTGGCCGGCAGGGCGTCGTTGACGACCTGCTCGAGGACGGCCTCGCGACCGACGCGCGCCTCGATGATCTTGGCCGGGGCCTTGCCCGGGCGGAAGCCGGGGACACGGATCTGGTGGGCCAGCGCCTGGTACGCCCGGTCGAAGTCGCCGGACAGCTCCTCGAACGGAACCTCGACATTCAGCTTGACTCGGGTCGGGCTCAGCTGCTCGACGGTGCTCTTCACGACGTTGGTGCTCCTTTTTGTTACCTGTGCTCGTCGGTGACTTCGATTGGTCGGGATGACAGGATTTGAACCTGCGACCCTCCGCTCCCAAAGCGGATGCGCTACCAAGCTGCGCCACATCCCGGCGGCCGCGACAGAGGTCGGCACGGCCAAACGCACATAGTACGTGGCGACCCGCCGAACCCCCACATGCGGGAGGTGTTTTGCCGATCTGGAACACCCTCAAGTAATGTTCCGGATCGCAGGTCGCTTCGGATCGCTCCGAGGCCGTCGTGCAACGCGGGTGTAGCTCAATGGTAGAGCCCTAGTCTTCCAAACTAGCTACGCGGGTTCGATTCCCGTCACCCGCTCGTTTCGGTCCGGCCGACCGGTGTTCGCACCGGTCGGCCGTTCCCTTTCCTGCCGGTTTCGGGCCGTGCGCGGGCGGATCGACGTCCGTCTCGGAATAATCGTGACACAAGCCACCGCGACCGTTAAACACGACATCCGCGCTGCTCACCGGCGGGTTCGACCCGCGACGGCACCGCGAAACGGCACGCGGTCGGCCGGATTGACATGGCAGGATCGCAACGGTTGTGTAACGATGCTCTCTGTACGTCTCTCGGGGGGACGTCTTCCATGACATCGAACGAAAGTCTGACCATTGCTTAACGCCAAGACTTCGGGCCGACGTAACAGCCTGGCTGCCCGACTCGTCGCCGTCGCCGTGGGTGCGGCCGCCCTGTCACTCGCCGTGCCCGCTGTCGCCGACGCGAATCCGGTCGACAAGGTCACCATCTTCCCGGGTGGCCCGACCGTCGAGATTCCGGAGATCCCGGGTCTGCCGACGCCGCCGGAGAAGACCACGCCGAAGCCGCAGTCCACCGAGCCCGCCGTTCCCGGCGTGCCCGCGATGCCGAACGTGAAGACCAAGACCGGTTACGTGGCGCTCGCCGACGACGCCACCCACACCATCTACTGGTGGAAGGACGGCCGGTACATCAAGCAGATGCCGATCTCCATGGGCTCGGACCGCTTCCCCACCGACAACGGCGTGTACCACACGATGGAGAAGTACCGCGACATGTACATGGACAGCTCCACGTACGGTGTCCCGGTCGATTCCCCGGACGGCTACCGCACCTACGTCGAGTACGCCACCCGCATGTCCAACTCGGGCATCTTCATCCATGCGGCTCCGTGGTCGGTGAACCAGCAGGGCAACACCAACGTGAGCCACGGCTGCATCAACGTGAGCACCGAGAACGGTCGTTGGGTCTACGAGAACATCGAGACCGGCACCCCGATCGTGGTGCGCGGCACCGTCGGCGGCCAGTACAACGGCTGATCGACCCCGTGGCCTAACAACGCGGCGATCTGACAACGCGGCCCCTCCCGTACGCGGGAGGGGCCGCGTTGCGCATCGGGAGACTCGTGATTACGCCGCGGCGCCGGCGGGGTCGGGTGCGCCCAGCGTCGCCTGCACCTGCAACCAGTGCGCGAGGTCCTCGCAGCCGGTGGTGTCCGGGTCGGTCAGCGGGGCACGACGGTACGGCTCACTGTCGTAGCTGACGTGCCGGCCGCCGAGCGGATTGGCCCAGGCCAGCCCGCGCAGCGACAGCTGCGACGGCAGGTAACCCCGCACCTCGCGGGCCGCCACGGCCAGCCGGCCGAGGTCCTTGCGCCACTGACTCGGCCGCACCGCGGTCGCCGCGGCGTTCTGCAGGTCCGCCGAACGGACGCGATTCCAGGCCTGCCCCGCCCAGCGCCCGAGCGTGCGCACCGAGAAGCCCTCGGACAGATCGGCGACGTCGCGGATCAGCGAGTCCGGGCTGGCATTGCAGATCACGTCGTCGGACGTGCCCACCCAGTACGCGGGCACCGACGACGGCAGGTCGGGCCCTCGTCCGGCCACGCCCCATCCGGAGCAGCCGGCCACGACGCCCGGCGGCTGGTGCGGGTCGGCGACGAAACCGACCGCAGCCACCGCCGGAATGTGGTGTTGCGCAAGGAGATGCCGAATCACGACGGCCCCCTGCGAATAGCCGATCAACATCAGTGTGGCGGCCGGATCAGCGGCGAGCTCGGTGTCGATCGCGGCCGACAGCGCCGCCACGCCCGCGGCCACGCTCGTCTGGTAGTCGTCGCCCGCGAGCCGCGGACTCGGCCCGTAGCTGGCCGGGTACGGCACCCAGCGCGCGACGAACCGGGCGTCGAGCGCCTCGGTGACGGCGGCCAGCATTCCGGCCGGATCGGTGCGGTGGTCGTCGACGAAGGATTCCCCGGTGCCGCCCACGGCGAGCACCGTGACGGGCTGAGCGCGCGGAACGGTGAGCATGGCACCCACTGTGCCGGGTCCGGCTGAACGGGCACCGTCCGGGACCTGAGGAGTCGCTGATAGTCCCGGGAGCCGGCTCAGTGCTGGCAAGACGGGCACCAGAAGAGGTTGCGGCCCTCCATCTCCTGCCAGGCGATCGGAGTGCCGCACAGTCGGCAGGGCTCCCCCGCCCGTCGGTAGACGTAGGTGCGGGGACGGTTGGCGGCGTAGGCGGGTGCGCCGTGGTCGTCGTCGGGCCGGACGACGTGGATGCGCCCGCGCTCGGCGCCCACCGCCATCAGTGCCACCAGGTCGGCCCAGATCTCGGCGAACTCCTCGGCCGTGATGGACGTGCCCGGACGCAGCGGGTCGATGCCGGCGCGGAAGAGCACCTCGGCACGGTAGATGTTACCGACCCCGGCGATGACCTTCTGATCCATCAGCAGCGAGCCGATGGCGCGCCGGGACCGCGCGATCGCGGCAGCCGCCTGCGCCGGATCGGCGTCGGCCCGCAACGGATCCGGACCCAGCCGCGCCAGCAGCGCGTCGAGGTCGGGCGGAGTGTAGAGCTCGCAGGCGTTGGGGCCGCGCAGGTCCACACCGAGGTCGGCGCCGATCATCCGCATCCGGATCTGGCCCACCGGCTCGGGCATCGGGAGTTCTTCCTCGGTGAACGCGCCGTAGATCCCGAGGTGGATATGCACCATGCGGGCGCTCGACGCGGCCTCCGGGCCGTCGTCGAAGGTGTAGACGAGGTGTTTACCCCACGCCTCCGCCGTGGCGAACCGCATGCCGTCGAGCAGGGCCGCTTCCGGCCCGAACCGGCCCTGCGGGCTCTGGACCTGCACCCGCTGGCCGCCGAACTGCCGCTGCTGACGCCGGGCCAACCGGTGCAGCGCGTGACCTTCGGGCATGCGGGCTCAGGCCTGCGGGAGGTTCTTCTCGCCGGTGGCCTCGTACTCGCCGATCAGATCCAGACGACGCTGGTGCCGGGGCTCGTCCGACCACGGGGTCGCCACGAACGCGTCGACGATGGCCAGCGCTTCTTCCTTCGAGTGCATGCGGCCGCCGAGGCCGATCAGCTGCGCGTTGTTGTGCTGGCGCGCGAGCTGCGCGGTCTCCACGCTCCACGCGAGTGCGCAGCGGGCACCCTTGACCTTGTTGGCCGCGATCTGCTCGCCGTTGCCGCTGCCGCCGAGCACGATGCCCAGGCTGCCCGGATCGGCGACGACGCGCTCGGCGGCGTCGAGGCAGAACGGCGGGTAATCGTCGACGGCGTCGTACTCGTGCGCACCGCAGTCGATCACCTCGTGACCGGCAGCGCGAAGATGGTCGGCGATCTCGTTCTTTCGTTCGAAACCGGCATGGTCAGCACCCAGGTAGATCCGCATGCTGCCACTATAGTTTGGTCGTGGACACGCACGCGCCCATCCCCTCGGTCCCCGGCATCGTCGACCGCGCCGTCGTGGTTCCGCCGCCTCACGTCCCCGGTCCGGACGCCCTCTGGCGACCGCCCGCGGTGTACTCGAGCAGGCCGCGCTTCCATCCGTGGGAGGTGCCGATGCTCGTTCTCGTGGTGCTGCTGAGCCTCGGCGGTTACGCCACGGTTCTGGCGCTGGTGGCGACCGGGGAGATCAGCGACTACTTCCTGTTGGTGCTGGCGCTGCCGGTCCTGGTGCTGTTCGCCCGCGGCGTGCTGTTCGCGCAGCAGCGAGTCGGCGCGGTGCAGATGACGCCGACGCAGTTCCCCGAGGGCTACCGGATGATGGTCGAGGCCGCCGCGCGCTACGGATTGCGCTATGTACCCGACGGGTACGTGGTGAACGGCAACGGCGCGATCAACGCGTTCGCCTCCGGCCACGGTTTTCGGCGCTATATCGTGATCTATTCGGACCTGTTCGAGGTGGGCGGCGCGGCCCGTAGCCCGGAGGCGCTGGAGTTCGTCATCGCCCACGAGGTGGGCCACATCGCCGCAGGCCACACGTCGTACTGGCGGCAGCTGCTCACCGGCACGGTGATGTCGATTCCGATCCTGGGCACCACGCTCTCGCGCGCCCAGGAGTACACGGCCGACAACTACGGCTACTACACCCGCCCGTCCGGCGCGCCCGGCGCGATCGGCCTGATGGCCGCGGGCAAGTACATGTTGGGCGCGGTGGATTTCGACCAGTTCGCCGACCGGGCCGTGATGGAGAAGGGCTTCTTCGTCACGCTGGTGAATCTGCTCTCCACCCACCCGGTGCTGACCTGGCGGGCCGCCGCGCTGCGCGACCGCACCCGGGCCGGTGCGATCGTGCTGCGCCCGCGGCAGGCCACCCGCGGTATCGGCAGCGGGCACACCCTGCCGATCGACGAACCGGTGTCGTCGGCCCGACCGGCGCCGGGCAGTCTGCCCAACGAGTTGGCGAACCCGCCCAAATTCTGAACCGGCCGGGGCCCGGACTAGTCGAATGCCGGATCTTCGGTGCGGGTGCGCTTGAGTTCGAAGAAGTGCGGGTAGCCGGCCAGCGCGACCACGCCGTCCCACACGCGGCCCGCCTCCTCGCCGCGCGGGATCCGGGACAGCACCGGACCGAAGAAGGCGACGTCGTTCACGTGGATGGTCGGGGCCCCGACGTCGTCGCCCACCTTGTCCATGCCGGCGTGGTGGCTGGTGCGGATCGCGGCGTCGAACTCGGTGGAGTCGGCGGCCGCGGCGAGGTCGGCGTCCAGTCCGGCGGCGGCCAGGGCCGCGGGGATCATCGAGGCGTCGGTGTTGCCGCGATTGTGTCGTTCGGTGCCCATCGCCTCGTACAGGCGGCCGAGCACCTCGTCGCCGTGGCGATCGGCCGCCGCGGCCAGCACCCGTACCGGCCCCATCGCGTCGGCCAGCAGTTCGCGGTACGAGTCCGGGATCTCCTTGCCCTCGTTGAGCACCGACAGGCTCATCAGATGGAAGTTCACGTCGATGGGTCGTACCTGCGCGGCCTCCAGAATCCAGCGCGAGGTGATCCAGCACCACGGGCACAGCGGGTCGAACCAGAAATCCACACGATCACGATCAGCCATAGAGCCATTCAAGCACTTCGGTTTCCGGTGCCGGTTGCCAGGAGATCGTGATCACCGTTACGTTGGATTACAGGTCGGGGACCGCAACCGTCGAAGGACTCCCACGATGACTACATCGCGAGCAAGGACTAAGACCACCGCCACCCGCGCCGCGTTCGTCGTCGGCGCCGTCGTGGCCACCGCCGCGGCGGCGGGCCTCGCCGCAGCACCCGCCCAGGCGGCACCGCCCGGCGCCGTCACCATCGCCTCCGCACCGATCTCCGTGGTGCAGTGGCCGGCCGTCGGCCTCCAGTTCAGCGGCCTCGTGGTGCCGATGCCGGCACTCGGGAACGTCACCGCGGCCACCACCGGCACGCGTGGGATCACCCGACTGGCCGCCCCGTTCCCCGCGACCACCTGCTCGGCCAGCGGCGGCGGCGCCCTGGTCTCGATCAACTGGCTCAACGTCACCAACGGCCGCAGCGGCAACGCCACCGTGAAACCGTGCACCAACTTCCTGGACCCGACACCGCACCACCGGGACGTGGCCACCGGATCCGGCCAGATCGTGCTCAGCACCCACCTGATCGGCTCACGGGCCTACCCGAACGCGGCCCAACCGTCGCTCCCGGGCGCGGGCGGTTTCATCGCGCCCTGAGCTGCGCCCCACCACCCGCGCGCGGGACTACAGTCGGACAGGTGACTGCACCCAATTTGACTCGCGCTGCGGCCGCTGAGCGCGCGGCGACCATCGACGTCCAGAACTACCGGATCACCCTCGACCTGACCTCCGGTCCGGACACCTTCGTCTCCCACACGGTGGTGACCTTCACCGCAGAGGAGGGCGGCCGGACGTTCATCGATCTGGTTGCGCCGCAACTGGTTTCGGCCAATCTCAACGGAATCGACCTCGACGTCGCCGACTACGACGAGTCGGTGGGCCTGGCCCTGCCCCACCTGGCCGAGGAGAACGTCCTGTCGGTGGTCGCGCACTGCGCGTACTCCAACACCGGGGAAGGCCTGCATCGTTTCGTCGATCCGGCCGACGACGCCGTGTACCTGTACTCGCAGTTCGAGACCGCCGATGCCAAGCGCATGTTCGCCTGCTTCGATCAGCCCGATCTGAAGGCGACGTACTCGGTGAAGGTGCTGGCGCCCGCCGACTGGCAGGTGATCTCCAACGGCGCGACCGTCGAGACCACCCCCGCCGCCGACGGCGCCGTCGAGCACGTCTTCGCGACCACCGAGATCATGAGCACCTACCTGGTCGCGCTGATCGCCGGTCCGTACGCGGTGTGGTCCGACGAGTACGTCGACGAGCACGGCACCATTCCGCTGCGCCTGTTCTGCCGCGCGTCGCTCGCCGAGTTCATGGACGCCGAGCGCCTGTTCACCGAGACCAAGCAGGGCTTCGGCTTCTACCACCGCACGTTCGGTATCCCGTACGCCTTCGGCAAGTACGACCAGCTGTTCGTCCCCGAGTTCAACGCGGGCGCGATGGAGAACGCCGGCGCGGTGACCTTCCTGGAGGATTACGTCTTCCGCTCCCGCGTGACCCGATACCTGTACGAGCGCCGCGCCGAGACGATCCTGCACGAGATGGCGCACATGTGGTTCGGCGACCTGGTGACCATGACCTGGTGGGACGACCTGTGGCTCAACGAGTCCTTCGCGACCTTCGCCTCGGTGCTGTCGCAGGTGGAGGCCACCGAGTACACCAACGCGTGGACCACCTTCGCCAACGTCGAGAAGAGCTGGGCGTACCGCCAGGATCAGCTGCCGTCCACGCACCCCATCGCCGCGGACATCCCCGACATCGCTGCCGTGGAAGTGAACTTCGACGGCATCACCTACGCCAAGGGCGCCTCGGTCCTCAAGCAGATGGTGGCCTACGTGGGTCTGGAGCCGTTCCTGGCCGGACTCCGCGAGTACTTCGACGACCACCGCTTCGCCAACGCCACCTTCGCCGATCTGGTCGGCGCACTGGAGCGGGCCTCCGGACGCGACCTGTCCGGCTGGGGCGATCAGTGGCTCAAGACCACCGGTATCAACGTGCTGCGTCCGGACTTCCGCGTCGACGACGACGGCCGGTTCACCGCCTTCGCCGTGCTGCAGGAGGGCGCGGCGCCCGGCGGCGGCGAGACCCGCGTGCACCGCATGCGCATCGGCATCTACGCCGACGACGCGAACGGCCGACTCGCCCGGACCCACGTGGTGGAGATCGACGTGGACGGTCCGCGCACCGAGGTTCCCGAACTGGTCGGTGTGCACCGCGGCGCGCTGGTGCTCCTCAACGACGACGACCTGACCTACGCCGCGGTGCGCCTCGATCCGGAATCACTGGCCACCGCCACCGCGCGGGTCGCCGACATCGTCGAACCGATGCCGCGCACGCTGGTGTGGTCGGCGGCGTGGGAGATGACCCGCCAGGCCGAGATGCGCGCGCGCGACTTCGTGGCCCTGGTGAGCGCCGGCATCGGTGCCGAGACCGAGGTCGGCGTGGTCCAGCGCGTGCTGCTGCAGGCGGCCACCGCGTTGGAGGCCTACAGCGAACCGGGGTGGGCCGCCGCCACCGGTCGCCCCGCCTTCGCCGCCCGGCTGCTGGAGCTGGCGCGCGACGCCGAGGCCGGCTCGGATCATCAGCTCGCCTTCCTGTCCGCGCTCTGCGGCGCGGTGTCCGGCCCCGAGGAGCAGTCGGTCCTGCGGGCGCTGCTCGACGACGCGGACCCGGCCTCGGTGGGCCTGCCCGGCCTGACGGTGGACGCCGAACTGCGGTGGAAGCTGATCAAGTCACTCGCCGCCGCCGGTGCGATCGACACGGCCGCCATCGACGCCGAGGCCGCACGCGACAACACCGCCGCCGGTGCCCGACATGCCGCCGCGGCCCGTGCGGCCCGTCCCCTGGCCGAGGCCAAGGAGCAGGCGTGGACCACCGCGTTCGACGACGATTCCGTCGCCAACGTCACGGTGCGTGCCATGGTCGAGGGCATCGTCGCCCCCGGTCAGTCCGAGCTGTTGAAGCCGTACACGCAGCGCTACTTCGCCGAGGTCGCGCACCTGTGGGCGCGGCGCTCCAGCGAGGTGGCCCAGACCGTCGTCGTGGGTCTGTACCCCACGTGGGACATCAGTGCGGAGAGTCTGGCGGCCGCCGACGCCTTCCTGGCGCGGGAGCTGCCGCCGGCGCTGGCCCGATTGATCGTCGAGGGCCGCGCGGGTGTGGAGCGCTCGCTGCGGGCCCGCACCGTCGACGCGGGCTGACCGACCGAACAAGAACCGCCCCGCACCTTGGCGAAAGGTGCGGGGCGGTTCTTGTGGTGGTGCGGTGTGTATTACGGGCGAGCGACGGCGGTGGCCATCACGCGCAGCGCGGAGACCAGTCCGTCGATCAGCTGGTTCTCGCGGAACGCGGAGACCGCTGCGGTCACACCCAGTTCGGCGACGCGGTCGTTGACACGACCGGCCACCTCGGCGCCCGAGACCACGACGATGTCGCGGGTGTTCGGGGAGACGGCGATCAGGGTGCCGTAGGCCGGCTCCGGCGCCTGCGCGAGGACCGCGCGGGCATCCGCCAGGACGTCGGCGCCCAAGTCACCGATGTACACGGAGAACCGCACCTCGGCGAGGTTGCTGGCGTCGCGCAGCGCCTCGTCGAGCGCGATCAGTTCGTCACGCGAGAACGGGGGCGTGTCGAAGGTGGCGCCGGGAAACAGCGCCGCCGAGATACGGCCGCTGGCCGTGGTCGCGGCACCGAGGGGCAGACCCTCGGCGTTGGAATGACCGGCCAGGTCGACGACTCCGGCGGCCTGCGAAACGATTTCACCACTTGCCACTTGCGTACCCTCCCTCGATGTCGGCAGGCTCGAAATGACGAGGCAGTGCCATGGGTTCGATTTCTGTTGCACTGAACAGCGCCGGGGCGCGGTCCCACTTCTTGTCCAGCGTGTACTCGGGAATGCGCGGCCGCGTGATCCCCGAGGAGAACAGCATCGACACCACACACAGGGCCACGGCGAGCAGAACCAGCACGATCACTGTCAACCCGAGGGGTACGACCAAGTCTTCCACTGTCAGCCTTTCGACGAGCGTCCGCTCCGGACGCGTCCAGTCCGCGGGCTGCGGACCGTCTTTCGCTGTCTAATTTAACCCACCTCCACCCGTTGCGTGCGCGGAGGGCCTACAGCGCGTCGTAGACGGTTCCCGAGGCTCGCGCACCGAGTCATGGACAATGGGGGTCGTGACGACCTTTTACGAGCAAGTCGGTGGCGAAGCGACGTTTCGAGCGATCACCGAACGGTTCTACGCCGAGGTGGCCCAAGACGAGATTCTGCTGCCGATGTACCCGGAGGAGGACTTGAGTGGCGCCGAGCGACGCCTGCGCCTGTTCCTCATGCAGTACTGGGGCGGACCGCACACGTACTCCGACGAACGCGGCCATCCGCGCCTGCGCATGCGGCACGTGCCGTACACCATCGGCCCTGCGCAGCGGGATGCCTGGCTGCGGTGCATGGACGTCGCCGTCGCCTCGATCGGGCCCGACGTGCTCGACGACGAGCACCGCGCCCGACTGCAGGAGTATCTGCGTGCGGCCGCGCAATCCCTGATGAACAGCCCCGTATGACAGGATTCACCGCGTGACTTCCGACTATCCCACCGAGGTTCTGCCCGTGCCGCCGTTCGCGGCCCAGCCCGGCGGCGGAGACTGGTGGACCGACGCAGTGGTCTACCAGATCTACCCGCGGTCGTTCTCCGACCTGGGCGGCGACGGCATCGGCGACCTGGCCGGCATCGTGGACAAGCTCGGCTACCTCGAGTTGCTCGGCGTCGACGCCATCTGGCTGTCCCCGGTGATGCGCTCCCCCATGGCCGACCACGGTTACGACGTCTCCGATCCCCGCGACATCGACCCGACCTTCGGAACGCTCGCCGACTTCGACGCACTGATCGCCGAAGCCCACGACCGCGACATCCGCGTGACGATGGACCTGGTGCCCAACCACACCAGCGACCAGCACGCGTGGTTCTCGGCCGCCCTCGGTGCCGGGCCCGGCAGCCCCGAGCGCGCCCGCTACCACTTCCTGCCCGGACGCGGCGAGACCGGCGAACTGCCGCCCAACAACTGGACGAGCGTCTTCGGCGGCCCGGCGTGGAGCCGCGTGCGCGAGGCCGACGGCGAGCTCGGCGAGTGGTACCTGCACCTGTTCGCGCCCGAGCAGCCCGACCTCAACTGGGACAACCCCGAGGTGATGGCCGACCTCGAGACCACCATGCGGTTCTGGCTCGATCGCGGCGTCGACGGTTTCCGGATCGACGTGGCGCACGGCATGGCCAAGGCGCCGGGCCTGCCGGACATGACCGAGCCCGCGGTGGTGCTCAAGCACACCGACGACGACCCGCGGTTCAACAACGAGGCCGTGCACGAGATCCACCGGCGGATCCGCGCCGTGATGGATCAGTACCCGGGCACCGCGAACGTCGGCGAGGTGTGGGTCGACGCCAACGACCAGTTCGCGAAGTACGTGCGCCCGGACGAGCTGCACCTCGGCTTCAACTTCCGGCTCGCCACCGTCGACTTCGAGTCGACCGCGATCCGCGACGCCATCGAGGAGTCGCTGGCCGCGGTGTCCGCGGTCGGCGCGACGCCCACATGGACGCTGTCCAATCACGACGTCGAGCGCGAAGCGAGCCGCTACGCACCGCCCGTCCCGGCGACCGACAACGACGACGACGCGCTCCGCGCGGAGGAGAACGCACTCGGTATCGGGATCGCCCGGGCCCGCGCGATGGCGTTGGTCGAGCTGGCGCTGCCGGGCACCGTCTTCCTCTACAACGGCGCCGAACTCGGCCTGCCGAACGTGGAACTGCCCGACGAGGCGCTCGTCGACCCCGTCTGGGAGCGGTCCGGCCGCACCCAGCGCGGCCGCGACGGCTGCCGGGTGCCGCTCCCCTGGGAAGGCGAGGAGCCTCCGTTCGGCTTCAGCACCAACCCGGACACGTGGCTGCCGATGCCCGCGGACTGGGACCGGTTCACCGTGGAGAAGCAGTTGGAGGACATCTACTCCACGCTGTCGCTGTACCGGCAGGCCATCGAGCTCCGCTACGACCGGCCGGAGTTCAGCGGGCCCCGCGTGGACTGGTACGGCGCCCCCGACGGCTGCCTCGCCTTCCGGCGACCGGGCGGCGCGATCTGCGCACTGAACGCCACGCAGACGCCCGTCCCCCTGCCGCACGGCGAGATCCTGCTGGTCAGCCTCCCGCTGGTCGACGGCATGCTCGCGCCCAACTCGGCCGCCTGGCTGGTCTGACTACAGGAGAGACAGGCCCAGGCGGGCGCGGCGCTGGTACACCGAGCCGTAGCGCGCGTCCACGCGGATCCAGGCCGGGCTCATCCGGACCCGGACCGGTTCGCCCTCGGCGATCGCGGTCAGCGGCGAGTCCTCAGTGATCTCGCGACCGTCGCCGTCGCGCACGAAGCCCATCGAGGTCAACGCGAACACGGCGCGCATGGTGATCTCGGCGCGCTCGTCCGGCGTATCGTCGCGACTCGCGGTGAGGACCGTCTGATCCAATAGCGACGAGGCAGGGCCTAAGGCTCCGGACTCCTCCCGGGCGACCTGAGAACCCTTGCGCGCCAACGCGATCAGCTCGCGGGCCGGGATGTCGTCCACGTGCACGAAGCCGTCGCTCCCGGGCAGCGCACCGCGCCAGGCCGCAGGCAGAGCGAAACCCAGGGCCACCACGTCGTCGCCGGCGGCCAGCGAGGCGGACACCGCGCCGACGTCGGCCACCACGTCGGTCGGCTCCAGCGAGCCGAACACCGCGCGGGTAGCCAGGACGTCGAACCCGGTGCGGACCCACAGGCCCACCAGGCCGTCGTCGCGGCGCCGCAGACGCAGCACCCCGGAGTCGTCCACGCGCACCGCGCGCGCGACGAACGCCGCGGTGTCACCGCGGTCTTCGGGCGAGGCGAGGGTCAAACCCCGTGTCGCAGCGGCGGATTCGGTCATGACGCGGCCGGATCGCGCAGGAACGACTGCAGGTATTCCTTCTCTTCGGCGGGGATGCGCCGCGGACGCTGCGTGTCGATGTCGAAGGACACCAGCTGGGTGCTGGCGACGACAGCCGGCTTGCTGTCCGGCGCGGCGCCGTGCGGGCGCACCTCGTAGCCGACGGTGAAGTCGACGGCGCGGACGCGCTCGACGAACATGGTCACCGCGATCGGCGACTCGTCGTGCCGGATCTGGCCCTGGTACTTGACGTGCAGATCGGCCACCAGGCAGCCCTTGCGCATCGGATGCGTGGGCTTGTCGTCGTAGAAGAGCCACGGAATCCGGGCTTCCTCCAGCAGTGTCACCATCCGGGCGTGGTTGATGTGGGCGAAGACGTCCATGTCCGACCACCGCACCGGCACCTGGACGACGTAGCCGTCCGGGGTCCGGTGCCCGTTGTCCTCGAAAAGTCTTCTGCCCGGGTCGATCTCGACTGCGTCGTGCGGCACGGTGCCACCTCCTCGTCACTCCACCCTACGGCGACGCCCCCGCGCGGTCACACCACGCTGCGCAGGGCGCGCACGGCCACGGTCAGTCCGGCGACGCCCGGCTCGGTCGCGTTCTTCACCTCGTCGACGGTGGCCAGCACGCGCGACAGGGTGGCGCTGCGCGCCTGTTCCCAGTCCGCGATCTTGGCCTCGGCACTCTCCCCCGGATCCGACAGGGCCAGAATCGCGGAGGTGATCGAGCGGACCAGCGTGTGCAGATCGTCGCGCAACGCCAGGCGGGCCAGCAGGTGCCAGCGGTCCCGGCGTTCCTGCTGCTCGACGGCCACCAGCAACTCGTCGATGGCGAAGTGCTCGAGGACGGCGAAGGCGAGGTCGCCGACCTCGGCCACGGCCCGGTCGGTGATCTCGGCCAGATCGGCGATGTCCAGCAGGTGCACGCGGTACGGCACGCGCGCCACGGCCCGGGCCAGGTCGGGATCGGCGCCGCGGGCGACGAAGTCGGCGCTGACCGTCTCCAGGTCCGCGGCGATCGTCGGCCGCGCCCACCCGTCGATCTGGTCGGTCAGGTGCGCGACGTCCCGGTAGCGACGCACCTCGGCGGCGATGGCCAGCGGCTGGGGCCGATGTTCGAGGAACCAGCGGCTGGCACGGGAGAGCAGCATACGAGCTCGTTGCGTCATGGCGTCGAGCACCGCGGCGTCGAGGTCGGCGGCGCGGAGCGCGGCGATCTGCGCACTGAATCCGAAGACTTCGGTGACCGCGGTGAACGCGCGGGCGATCTCGGTGACCGTCGCGGTGGTGGCCTCCCCGATGCGGAACAGGTGCGTGATCCCGCCGTCGTCGACCATCTGGTTGACCAGCATGGTGGCCGCCAGCTCGCGCCGGAGGCTGTGGCCATCGATACCGTCGGCGAAACGTTCCCGCAGCGGCACCGGGAAGTAGACCCGCACCAGCGGGCTGAAGACGTCACCGTCGAGCAGCGGTGACGCCACGAGTTCGGCCTTGGCCTGCAGCTTGACGTGCGCCATCACCGTGGCCAGTTCGGGGCTGGTGAGCCCCCGACCCAGTTCCCCGGCGCGGCGTGCCAGCAGCGCCTCCGGGGTCGGCAACGTCTCGAGGGCGAGGTCCACTCCGTGCTCGGCCAGCTCGGCGAGCAGGCGGGCGTAGAGGTCGGCCTCGTCGTCGGCGCGGCGCCGCGCGCAGCCCAGCTCCGCGTTCTGGCTGATGTTGTCGGCCAGCACGAGGGTCGCCACCTCGTCGGTCATCGACTCCAGCAGGCTGTCGCGGTCACCCGGCACCAGAGTCCCGGCGGTGATCTGCGCGTCGAGCAGGATCTTGATGTTGACTTCGTGATCGGAGCAGTCGACGCCCGCCGAGTTGTCGAGGGCATCGGTGTTGATGCGCACCCCGCACAGGTCCGCCTCCACCCGCCCGCGTTCGGTGACGCCCAGGTTGCCGCCCTCACCGACCACCTTGACGCGCAGCTGATCCGCGCTCACGCGGACCGGGTCGTTGGCCTTGTCCCCCACCTGGGCATCGGACTCGTCGCTCGCCCGCAGGTAGGTGCCGATCCCGCCGTTGAAGAGCAGATCGACCGGTGACCGCAGGATCGCGCGGATCAGTTCCGGCGGCGACAGCGCGGTCACCGTCTCGGCCAGGCCCAGAGCGGCCCGCACCTGATCGCTGACCGGAATCGACTTGACCTCGCGGGCGTAGACGCCGCCGCCCGCGCTGATCAGGTCGGTGCGATAGTCGCCCCACGACGAGCGCGGCAGCGCGAACAGCCGCGCGCGTTCGGCGTACGAGGCGGCCGCCTCCGGGTTCGGGTCGAGGAAGATGTGCCGGTGGTCGAAGGCCGCCACCAGCCGGGTGTGGCGGGAGGCGAGCATGCCGTTGCCGAAGACGTCGCCGCTCATGTCGCCGATCCCGACCGCGGTGAACTCCTCTGACTGGACGTCGACGTTCAGCTCCCGGAAGTGCCGCTTCACCGCCTCCCAGGCTCCGCGGGCGGTGATGCCCATGGCCTTGTGGTCGTAGCCCACCGACCCGCCGGAGGCGAACGCGTCGCCGAGCCAGAAACCGTAGTCGGCGGCCACCGCGTTGGCGATGTCGGAGAAGCTCGCGGTGCCCTTGTCGGCGGCCATCACCAGGTACGGATCGTCGCCGTCGCGGCGCGCCACCGCGCGCGGCGGGACGATCGCGCCGTCGACCCGATTGTCGGTGAGCGTGATCAGCGCGGCGACGAACGCGCGATAGCACGCGATGCCTTCCTCGCGGAGTGCGGCTTGATCGGCGGCGACGTCCCCGGTGGGCAGCGGGGCCCGCCGCACCACGAAGCCGCCTTTGGCGCCGGCCGGCACGATCACGGCGTTCTTCACCGCCTGCGCCTTCACCAGTCCGAGTACCTCGGTGCGGAAGTCCTCGCGCCGCTCGGACCACCGGCAGCCGCCGCGCGCGACGGCGCCGAACCGCAGGTGCACGCCTTCCACCCGCGGCGAGTGCACGAAGATCTCGAACTCCGGGCGGGGCGCCGGCGCCAACGCCAGCTCCGCGGTCGCCAGCTTGATCGCCACTGTGGGCGCGTAGCCGTCGTCGATCCGGCGGCATTCCGGGTCGTCGGCACGGAAGAAGTTGGTGCGCAACGTGACTCGTATCGCGGCGGCGATCGCACTGAGTGCCCGGTCGGCCTCCAGGCTGAGGATGGCGGCCAGTTCCGCGTCCAGGGCCTGCTCGGCGGCGGCGAGCCGGTCGCCGCGCTCTGCGTCGTCGATCGACGGATCGAGCCGAGCGTCGAACAGATCGATGAGCCCGCGCGTCGCGGCCCGGTAGTCGCCGAGGACCTCGGCGAAGTGGGCGACGCTGTTGCCGAGCCCGCACTGCTGGAGGTACCGGACATAGGTGCGCAGCACGGCGATCTCCGCGCTGCTCATGCCCGCCCGCAGGACGAGCTCGTTGAGTTCGTCGATGTCGGTGTGGCCCAACCACATTCGACGGAAGGCCTGCGCCGAGAGCCCGGCGACGACCGACGGATCGGCCACCTGCACGTGACTCGCCGGCCGCACCGTGAACTCGTAGATCCGGACGCCGACGCCGTCGGTCCGGTCCACGCGATACGGGTGCTCGTCGAGCACCGTCAGTCCGAGACTGGCCAGCATGGGCAACAGTTCGGTGAGGGCGGCATCCCGGTCAGCCAGGTACAGCACGAAGGACCACGGTCCGTCGTCCGCGGTGCGCAGCTCCACGTGCACATCTCCCGGCGCGAGGTCGACGACCAGCGGCAGGTCGCGAGCAGCGTCGGACGGCGCACGCTCCTCCCGGTAGCGGGTGGACACCGCAGGCAGCAGACCGGCCGCCGGACCGCCCGGCGCGAGCAGCGCCCGGACCTCGTCTTCCCAGCTCGCCGCCGCCTGCGTCACCAACTGTTCCAGTCGCTGATGGGCGGGCGAGCCGATGCGCACGTCCTCGGAGCCTGCACCGGTGTCCACCCGCATCATCACCTGCAGTTGCGCGAGCGGTCCGTCGCCCAGTCGCGTCGCGAACTCCGACCGCGATCCGCCGAGCTCCCGTTCCAGTCCGTCGATGATCGCCGCCCGCACGTCCGACGAGTACCGGTCCCGCGGCAGGAATGCCAGCACGCTGAGCGCTCGGTCGTCGTGGCAGCGCCGCGCGAACAGTCGCACCGATCGATCGACATTGGCCGCGAGCAGCTCGTCGAGGCGGTGCGCGATCTCGTCGACGCCGCCGGAGAACAACGCGACCAGCGGGTAAGTCTGCAGTAGTTCGACCGCCGCGAGGCCGTTGAAGGAGTCCTCGTCGTAGCCGCGTGCCTCCAGCACCTCGGCCACCTTTCGACGCACCACCGGAATGTCCCGAACGGACTGGTAGATGCCGATCGAACTGAACGCGCCGACGAACTGGTGCTCCACGGCACCGTCGAAGAACCGCAGGATCACCGGGTATCGCGTCCGCAGCACCCCGGTGGCGAGGTAGCCGCGATCGATCACCGGGCGCCTGCGGACCGACGCGGCGTGCTCGCCGTCGAGCGGCGCCACCCGCGCCGTCGTCGGATCGGACCAGACCCCCAGACCTTCTCCGCCGTCTGCGCGCGCATACCCGACGATGTGGAAGTTCACGCCGTCGGCGATCCACTCGACCAGCGCGCGATACTCGTCGCGTTCGTCGTCGGGCGCCACGAGCACGTCCCCGAGTGTCGTCAGCCGGGCGGCGATCGCGTCGGCATCCCGGGCCAGCGCACCCACCAGCTCCACCGCACGGGACACGGCCGCGTGCAGTCGGTCCGCGTCGAGGTCGGCGGAGCGGAAGACGCGGACCCTGATCCAGGATTCGTCGACGGCCGCCGCAGCGTCATGTCCTGAAAGGTCATACCCCGACGAGTCGTCGCCGAACGCCAGCAGCCGCCCGTCGTCGGCGCGCAGGACCGGCAGGATCGGGTGCTCGATCCCGGCGACCGACAGTCCGAAGGCCTCCACCACGGTCAGCACCGATTCCACCAGCAGGGGGGTATCGGCGACGACCACCGCGATCTCCACCGTCGCGTCGTCGGAGTCGATGATCGCGACCACCGAGGTGCCGGGCAACCGGACCTGCGCAGCGGCCGGCACGTCGGGGAACTGATCGTCGGTCATGGAACCTCCCATGTTCAGGAGGCTAGCCGCGCCCGTCGGGTCACCGTGGCCGGTCACACATAGTCGTAGGCGGCCGTCACCGGCCGACCCGGGCGGCGTGGTCCGCGCTCCGGCGATTCGACGAGTACCCGTCCGAAGTCCGGATCCAGCCGCCGCCGCGCGAGCGCCTGCTCGCGATACGCGCTGGGGGTCTGTCCGACGACCGCCTCGAAACGACGACGGAACGTGCCGACGGACCGGAACCCGGACGCTGCGGCGATCTCGGCCAGCCGGACCGTCTCCGGTGCCTGCAGCAGAGTGCGTGCGCAGTCGAGACGCCGCTCGGTGATCAGTCCGGCGACGGTGATCCCCGTATCGGTGAAGTACCGGTACAACTGGCGGAGACTCATGCTCAGCCCCTCGGCGATCGTCGACGCCGACAGATCCGGACAGGCGAAATCCCGGTCGATCCGCTCGCGCACCGCGGCGAGGACGTAATCGTCCGCCAGCCGCTGTTGGGCGAGGGCACCGCCGATGAGGTCGACCACGGCCTGCTGTTCCGCGACACCGATCGGCCGACTGCCGCGGGTGGTGTCCACCACGAACTGCGTGACGAATTCGGCGGCCGCCGCACTGAACGGCGTGTCCAGCACCGTGGCGCCGGTTCGTCGAAGTCCCTCACCTCGCTGGTCCACCAGCCGCGCGGGTGCCGACAGCACCGCCAAGCGGGTCGGCTCGGTGAAGGTCCAGTCGAGTTCCCGGTGCGGGGAGTAGAGCACGAGGTGCCCGGCGGCGCACTCGATCTGCACCGCGCCGCCGCAGAGACGCAGAGTCGACGCGGTGTCGGCCACCGCCGCGTGCAGCTTCTCGTCGGCGGGGTCGGGATCGACGGGGTCCCCGGCCTGCTCCAGCCGACAGGGCGACAGCCGCGTGAGCTCGGTGGTCACCAGGCGGCCTTCGGCCCGCTGAACCGTCGCGCGGAAGGCACCCGGCGGGGCGGCCGTGATCGACCCGAAGGCGGGATGTCCGGTGAGCCCGGCGGCACCGGACAGCCGTGCCGGTGCGTCAGGCACCAGCATCGGCGTCGCCCTCCCGCGCAGCCTGTCGGAACTGGCTCGGGGTGAGCCCGAACTCGGCGCTGAAGCGTTTGGACAGCGTGCCCGCGGAGCTGAAGCCGGAGGCGGCCGCCACTTCTCGCAGACTCATTCGCGGTTGCCGGACGAGCAGGTCGCGCGCGTGTGCCAGTCGTCGGCGCGCGATCAGCACGGCGGGCGTGTCTTCGGTGTCGGCGAAGAAGCGGTACATGTGCCGTCTGCTCAGATACAGCATGCGCGCGACGGCGTCCCCGTCGAAGCTGGGGTCGCGGTAGTGCTGCTCGATGAGCTGCGCGGTCACCTCCCGGACGTACAACTCGCTGTCGGCGGCCCGGAAACTGTCCGCCCGGTGCGGGGCGAGGGCCGCCCGGATCAGTTCGGCGACGGCGAGTTCGGCGCCCGGATCGATCGGCGACTGCCGCACGGCCACGTCGTTGGCGAAACGCGTGACGAAGGCCGCGGTCGCGCGCGCCAGCGGCGAGTCGTCGACCAGTGGCGCCATCGACCAGCCGCCGATCGGCCGCGGCCCGAGGAGTTCGGTGGGCACCCAGATGCCCGCCAGATCGGCGACCGCGCGCGATGTGTGCACGAACGGCGCGCCGTTGTCGACGGCCACCAGTTGCCGCGGATGACTGTAGGTGCGCGAGTGATCGCCGGCGGACACCGTGCCCCCGCCGACCAACTGCTGGGTGCCGACGAGCACGAAGTCGGACCGGAACTTCTTGACGAGTTCCGGGGTGCGGTCCGTGGTACACGGGGTCCGCAGCAGGGAGAAGGCCATCAGGTGCGTCAGCGGACGCCAGTACAGGTACTCCTCGAAGGCCGCGGGATCGTCGGCCGTGACCGCGAAGGTCTCCATTTCACTGTCGAGACCCTGCTGCCCCACACGATGGAGGTAGCGCGTGGGATCGGCGCCGAGCGGATGCTCGGCGCCGATCGTCGTCTGCCACGCCTGGATCGCCGCCGGCGCCAGCCCGAGGGTCGCTACCTGCCGCGTGCCCGCCGTCGAACGAGAGTGCACTTCGCTATCGCCGCCTCCGAGTCAAGTCCCCATTCTGGGAAAAACTTCTCATTTCCGAACGGCAATTGCAAACTTTTGTCTCAGTCGCGGGTGAGCTTGCGGTGGGTCACACGGTGCGGGCGCGCGGCCTCTGCGCCCAGACGCTCCACCTTGTTCTCCTCGTACGCTTCGAAGTTGCCCTCGAACCAGAACCACTTGCCTTCTTCGACGTTGCCCTCCCACGCCAGGATGTGGGTACAGGTCCGGTCCAGGAACCAGCGGTCGTGCGAGATCACCACGGCGCAGCCGGGGAACTGCTCGAGCGCGTTCTCCAGCGAGCTCAGGGTCTCCACGTCCAGGTCGTTGGTCGGCTCGTCGAGCAGGATCAGGTTGCCGCCCTCTTTCAGGGTCAGCGCCAGGTTCAGTCGGTTGCGCTCACCACCGGAGAGCACCTCCGACGGCTTCTGCTGATCGCCGCCCTTGAAGCCGAACGCACTCAGGTACGCGCGCGAGGGCATCTCGTTCTGGCCCACCTCGATGTAGTCGAGGCCGTCGGACACCACTTCCCACACCGTCTTCTTCGGATCGATGTTGGCGCGGGTCTGGTCCACGTAGCTGAGCTTGACGGTTTCGCCCACCTTGACGGTGCCCGAGTCCGGCTCCTCGAGCCCGACGATGGTCTTGAACAGGGTGGTCTTGCCGACGCCGTTCGGGCCGATCACGCCGACGATGCCGTTACGCGGCAGGGTGAACGACAGGTCCTTGATCAGCACGCGGCCGTCGAAGCCCTTGTCCAGGTTGTTCACCTCGACCACCACGCTGCCCAGGCGGGGCGGAGTGGGGATCTGGATCTCTTCGAAGTCGAGCTTGCGGTGCTTCTCGGCCTCGGTCACCATCTCGTCGTAGCGGGCCAGACGCGCCTTGTTCTTGGTCTGGCGGGCCTTGGCACCCGAACGCACCCAGGCGAGCTCTTCCTTGAGGCGCTTCTGCAGCTTCTGGTCCTTCTTGCCCTGCACCTCCAGACGCTCGGCCTTCTTCTCCAGGTAGGTGGAGTAGTTGCCCTCGTACGGGTGCAGCTTGCCGCGGTCCACCTCGCAGATCCACTGCGCGACGTGATCGAGGAAGTACCGGTCGTGCGTCACCGCCAGGACGGCGCCCGGATAGGTAGCCAGGAACTGCTCCAGCCACAGCACCGACTCGGCGTCGAGGTGGTTGGTCGGCTCATCGAGAAGCAGCAGGTCGGGGCTGCTCAGCAGCAGCTTGCACAGCGCCACGCGGCGCCGCTCGCCACCGGAGAGGTGGGTCACCGGGGAGTCGCCCGGCGGGCAGCGCAGCGCGTCCATCGCCTGCTCGATCTGGCTGTCGAGGTCCCACGCATCGGCGTTGTCCAGGTCTTCCTGGAGCTTGCCCATCTCCTCCATCAGTTCGTCGGAGTAGTCGGTGGCCATGAGTTCGGCGATCTCGTTGTAGCGCGCGAGCTTGACGCCGATCTCACCCATGCCCTCTTCGACGTTCTCCTTGACCGTCTTCTCCTCGTTGAGAGGGGGTTCCTGCAGGAGGATGCCGACGGTCGCCTCCGGATCGAGGAAGGCCTCGCCGTTGCTCGGCTGATCCAGGCCCGCCATGATCTTCAGGATCGACGATTTGCCGGCGCCGTTCGGGCCCACGACGCCGATCTTGGCACCCGGGTAGAAGGACATCGTGACGTCATCGAGGATGACCTTGTCACCGTGCGCCTTACGGACCTTCTTCATCGTGTAAATGAACTCGCCAGCCACGCCTTACCTCTTCTCAACCGCACATGGTCACAACAGCCCTCCAGTGTAGTGCTCGGCCCGAGATGCGCACATCGGCACCGGTGGCGGCAGTCTGAACCACGACCGAGCAGTTCCTGAGAATCGGCTGCCAATCCGGCTCGCCCCCTGGTTTTTCGTGGATTTCCCCGTACTTTGGTTCAGGGAAAGTCCCCACCCCATCGACTCTCGGGAGGCCCGCGCATGCGACTGCGGCTGAAGATCTGGCACCGGAAACAACGCTTCGTCATTCGACAGCGCCCGGTCCTCAATCAGATCTATCGGTTGGCGGTCGGCGTCGTGGGCACCGTCATGATGCTCGCGGGCCTGGTGATGATTCCCCTGCCCATCCCCGGCCCCGGCTGGGTGACCCTGTTCCTCGGTCTGGCCGTGCTGGCCACCGAGTTCGCCTGGGCCCACCGCGCGACGTCGTTCATCCGCCGTCAGCTGCAGCGCGCCGGCGCCCTGTCGAACGCGGTCGTCGAGCGCACCCGCACCGTGGTCGGCACCAACCTGGCGTACCACCGCCGCACCATGCTGACCCACGCGCGGACCGCGTACACCCGCATCTCGCCGCGCCCGGTCCACGCCTAGTTCGGCAGACCGACCCACTCTCCCTCGATCGGGGCCCCGCCACTGCGCGGGGCCTCGATTGTTTTCTCGCGCGCACCAGGCTGGGCGAGGTCGAGTCCCAGGGACACCGCCTTCATCTCCAGCGAGGACCGCTTGATGCCGTCGTTGCCGACGTATTCGTCGGTGTAGAGCGCCCCGTGCGCGATGATCAGCGCGCCGCGCTGCACGGCGTCGGGCACCGTCGTGGCGAGTCGGTTCCAGCACTTGACCGTCAGGAACAGCGACGGCCCGTCGCTCCACTGACCGGACTCACGGTCCAGGCGCCGCGAATTGCAGGCCATCCGGAAGGTCACCACGTCGCCGTGCCCGTTGGTCTGTGCCCGCCGCGGTTCGGTGATCACCCGGCCGGTGACCGTCGCATAGGTCTCGAACATCTCGCCCACTCCTCGTCTCGTGTCACAGTGAGTCCGTGCCGGACTCCCCGATTCGAGGATGACGAACGACGACCCGTCGCGGAACACCGCGGATCGACGCTGTGGGCAGCTAGGCGACCGGCGGCGACTTCTCCACAGGCGCGTCCGCCGAGACATCCGCGGTGTCGTCGGCGGCAGTATCCTGCGTCGTCTCCGAGCTCTCCGATCCGCGCGGCGAGCCGGCGTCCGGCGTGTGCATCTGGGCGAGCATCGCGTTGTAGCTGTCCAGTTCGGCGTCGTGGTCGCGCGCTGCCTTGCGGTCGAAGTTCCGCGCCTGCCGTCGGTCCTGGCGCTGCCACTGCACCAGCAGCGCGATCATCACCAGCATGAGCGGGAACTCGCCGGTGGCCCACGCGATGCCGCCGCCGGTCTGCTGATCCCCGGCCAGATCGTTCTGCCAGGGCAGCACCAGCGATTTGTACCAGTCCTCGGCGATCACCGCGGTGGTCAGCATGAGGGCGACGCCGAAGAACGCGTGGAAGGGCAGCGAGCCCCACACGATGCCGAGCTTGGCGACCGGGGTCACCTGGCGCGGCGCCGGATCGATGCCGATCACCACCCAGTAGAAGATGTACCCGGAGATCAGGAAGTGCAGGTTCATCGCGAGGTGCGCGGAATGGTTGTCCACGATGTTCTCGAACAGCCCGCCCAGGTACAGGACGTAGAAGCTGCCGACGAAGACCGCGATGGCGATCAACGGGTGCGTGACGAAGCGCGAGTACTTGCTGTGAATCCCGGTCAAGATCCACTCGCGTGGCCCGGGCGGCTGGCCACGACCGGCCGGTGCGATGGCCCGCAATGCCAGCGTCATCGGCGCACCGAGCACCAGCAGCACCGGCACCAGCATCGACATGATCATGTGGCTCATCATGTGGACGCTGAAGACGGCCGGCGAGTAGCGGCCCAGGCCCGACGACGTGGCCACCAGCAGCGCGAGGCAGCCCAGCAGCCACGCCACGGTCCGCCCGATCGGCCAGGTGTCGCCGCGCCGGCGCATCCGCTGCACACCGATCAGGTAGACGATCGCCAAGACGATCGCGGCGGTGCCGAAGATCAGGTCGAAGCGCCAGTCCAGGGCCAGGGTCTTCAAGCTCGGCGGGCTGTCGAGGCGGTAGCCGATCTCGAGCTCCACCGGCGACACGTCCGCGGTCTCCAGAACGGGCGGCGGCGTTCGGGACAGTCCCGAACCGAGGCCGAAGGCGATCGCGAAGACCGCCGTCTCCACCGCGGCCAGCCGCACGAACAGCGATTTCTGCGGGGCGTCGGTCTTCTCCAGTTCGGCGATGGTGCGCCCGCGGTGCACGGCACCGAAGGCGCCCGCAATCAGCAGGGTGACGAACTTGGCCAGCACCACCAATCCATAGGTGGTGGTGAAGAGTTCAGCGAACGTCATCCGCACCAGCGCGTTGAGCACACCGCTGGCGGCCACCACGATCAGGCACCAGAACGCCATCCGCGAGTAGCGGCGCACCGCCAGGGTGCGCCACCGACCGTTGCCGAAGCCGTAGGCCAGCACCACCACGAGGCCGCCGGTCCAGGCCGCGGCGGCGACGATGTGCAGGATCAGGCTGTTGGTACCGAGGTCGTGGTTGCCGCCTGCGGACGAGTGCCCGGCCAGCGCCGACGGCATCAGCGAGAGGAAGCCCAGGCCGATCACCAGAATGGTCCAACCCCACCGCATCGCGGCCTTGGCCAGCACCGCCGCGAAGATCGCGAAGATCGCCGTCCACAGCCAATAGCGCGTCTCGGCGACCTGCCCGCACGCGCCCAGAATGCCGCCCTGCCCGATACTCCCGAAGCACTCGGAGAGGGTGGTTCCCAGGGGGCTGCCGCTCGCGTTGGCCACCGACAGCGGAATCAGCGCCAACGCCGCCAGGCTCCAGCCGAAGAAGGCCGCCGACGACCAGCGCAGCGCGCGATAGCCGCCGATGTCGAGCTCGCCGCTGGCCTGCGGCGGTACGAAGAAGGCGGCGAAGATCGCGCTACCGAAACCGATGGCGGCCAGCAACTGGCCGATCACGGTGACCACCGGCAGGCCGTAGGTGGGCACCCAGCCCGGATCCGGCAGACCGGTGAGCTTCAACGCAGTGGCCGCACTGACGGCCGTCACGATCACCGCGGCGACGGCACCGACGACGAGCAGACCGGCGATCAGCAGTCGACGCATGCTCGACGGGTCTCGCAAACTGTCCCGATCATGGGTCGCGTCCGGCCGCGCGGTCGTCATACTCATGAGATCCACTGTAGGTCGCGATATAGTGACCCTCGCTGTCGGCTACCCGCCTCCGTAGCTCAGGTGGATAGAGCAAGGGCCTTCTAATCCCGAGGTCGCAGGTTCGAGTCCTGCCGGGGGCACCGTCCCGGTCGGCCGCGTACAGGTGAGTGAACTCATACCCGTACGCGGCCGGCCGGTGTGTTATTCGCCGGTGAAGCGGCCGGGGCGCTTCTCCAGGAACGCCGAGACCGCCTCGTGGTGATCGGCGGTCTGGTGCGCGACGGCCTGCATCGTGGCCGACAGTTCCAGCAGCTGATCCAGGCTCTGCCGCGACGACTCACGCAACAGCTTCTTCGTCATCCGAACCGTCACCGGCGGATTCGCCGCGATGCGGGCGGCCAGCGCGTGCGCCTGCGGCAGTAGGTCGTCGGGCTCGGTGACCCGCGAGACCAGCCCCCACTCCAGCGCGGTGACCGCATCCACCCGATCGCCGGTCAGCGCCATCTCGGCGGCCCGCGCCTGCCCCACCGCGCGCGGCAGGAACCAGGCCCCACCGTCGCCCGGAATCAGGCCGAGCTTCACGAAGCTCTCCGCGAAGAAGGCGTTCGACGACGCGATCCGCAGATCGCACATCAGCGACAGGTCGCAGCCCGCGCCCACCGCCGGGCCGTTGACGGCGGCGATGATCGGCACCTCGAGGGTGTCCATGGCGCGCGGAATGCGCTGGATGCCGAGCTGGTAGCCCACCCGCTGCTCGTGCGGGCCGCCGCCGAACAGCCCGGTGCGGGCCGCCATGTCCTTCACGTTGCCGCCCGCGGAGAATGCGCTGCCGGCACCGGTGAGGATCACCACCCGCACGCTCGGGTCGCGGTTGACGGCGTCGACCGCGCCGACCAGCGCGTCGATGACGGCCTCGTCGGAGATCGCGTTGCGGGTCTCCGGCTGGTTGAGCGTCCAGACCACCACGTCGCCGTCGCGCTCGATCAGCAACGGATCGGCCCCCGCGCTGTCGGTTTCCACGCTGTGGGTACCCATCAGAGCAGTTCCAGGATGGTGGCGTTGGCCATGCCGCCGGCTTCGCACATGGTCTGCAGGCCGTAGCGGATGCCGTTGTCGCGCATGTGATGCACCATGCGAGTCATCAGGATCGCGCCGGACCCGCCGAGCGGGTGACCCACGGCGATGGCGCCGCCCAGCGGGTTCAGCACGTCGTCGGAGGCGCCGATCTCGGCCTGCCAGGCCAGCGGCACCGGCGCGAAGGCCTCGTTCACCTCGAAGACGCCGATGTCGGACACCGACAGTCCGGAGCGGCTGAGCGCCTTGGCGGTCGCCGCGATCGGGGCGGTCAGCATCATCACCGGGTCGTCGCCGGCCAGGACGGCGGTGTGCACGCGGGCGATCGGCTGCCAGCCGTTGGCCAGCGCGATCTCGGTGGTGGTCACCAGCAGTGCGGCCGCACCGTCGGAGATCTGCGAAGCGTTGCCCGCGGTGACCACGCCGTCGGCGTCGAACGGTGTCTTGAGCTTGGCCAGCGATTCGACGGTGGTGCCGCGGCGCAGGCCCTCGTCGTTCTCCAGTCCTGCGACGGGCGCCAGCTGCCCGGCGAACGCACCGGCGTCGATGGCGGCGGCGGTGCGCTCGTGCGATCGCGCCGAGTACTCGTCGAGCTGCGTCCGGGTCAGGCCCCACTTGGCGGCCATCATCTCCGCGCCCAGTCCCTGGTTGAAGCCGTCCACGCCGTAGCGGTCGAGCACCGACGGCGGGTAGGGCTGGCCGTCGCCGCGGGCCGAGCCCATCGGCACCCGCGACATCGACTCGACGCCGCCGGCGATGGCGATGTCGTACTGGCCGGCGATGACGCCCGCCGCGGCGAAGTGCACGGCCTGCTGCGCCGAACCGCACCGGCGGTCCACCACGGTGGCCGGTACCGACTCGGGCCACCCGGCCGCGAGGACGCCGACGCGCCCGATGCTGCCTGCCTGATCACCGACCTGGCTGACGCAGCCCCAGATCACGCCGTCGACCAGGGCCGGATCCAGCCCGGTGCGCTCGGCGACCTGCGTGAGGACGTGCGCCGTGAGGTCGCCGGGGTGGACGTCGGACAGCGCGCCGTTGCGCTTGCCGATCGGGGTGCGGACCGCTTCTACGATGACTGCATCTCTCATGGCCGCCATTGTGGCACCCGTCACCGGCTCGCCGCCGTCGAGGTCGGTCCGCACACGGCGCCGCGAGCGGCGGTGAGATCGCCGTGATCGGCGGGTAACGGCGGGGTCGGCCGATGCGTAACACCGCCGCGACAGCCTGGTGCCATGACGATCACCGAGGAGCGCACCGTGGCGACGGTCTGCGGGTACTGCGGCGTCGGCTGCGGACTCACGCTGACCGTCGTCGACGACGCCGTGACCGCGTCGACGGGCACCCCGCATCATCCGGCCAACCGCGGTCGGCTGTGCACCAAGGGCGCTACCACCGTGGACCTGCTGCGCGCCCCCGGCCGACTGACGACCGCATGGTCCCGGGCGACGCGGGAGGATCCGCTGACACCGGTCGACGTCGACGACGAGATCGTCCGCGTGGCCCGTCGGTTCACCGAGCTCCGCGACGTCCACGGCCCCGACGCGGTGGCGCTCTACGTGTCCGGGCAGATGTCGATCGAAGCGCAATACCTAGCGAACAAGCTGGCCAAGGGCTATCTGCGGACGCCCCTGATCGAGTCGAACTCGCGGCTGTGCATGGCCAGCGCGGCGACCGGATACAAGCAGTCGCTGGGCGCCGACGGGCCGCCGGGCAGCTACGACGACCTCGACCACGCCGACCTGTTCCTGGTGATCGGCGCCAACATGGCCGACTGCCACCCGATCCTGTTCCTGCGGATGATGGACCGGGTCAAGGCCGGGGCGAAGCTCATCGTGGTGGATCCGCGACGTACGGCGACGGCCGCCAAAGCGGACCTTCACCTGGCGGTCCGGCCGGGCACCGATCTGGCGCTGCTGAACGGTCTGCTGCGGCTGCTCGTGGAGGCCGGCGCCGTCGATCACGACTTCATCGCCGCGCACACCGAGGGGTGGCCGGAACTGCTGAACCTGCTCGACGACTATCCGGTCGAGAAGGTGGCCGCCCGCACCGGTCTGTCGGTGGCCGACCTGGAGCGGGCTGCGGCGATGATCGCGGAAGCCGACGACTGGACGAGCCTGTGGACCATGGGCCTGAACCAGTCGGTGCGCGGCACCTGGCACACCAATGCGCTGTGCAATCTGCACCTGGCGACCGGTGCGATCTGCCGCACCGGAAGCGGTCCGTTCTCGCTGACCGGCCAGCCGAACGCGATGGGCGGCCGCGAGATGGGTTACATGGGGCCGGGCTTGCCGGGCCAACGTTCCGCGCTCGATGCCCGCGACCGCGCCGACGTCGAGGCGCTCTGGGGGCTGCCGGTCGACACGATTCCGGACGCCGCCGGCGGCGGCACCGTCGACCTGTTCGAGCAGTTGGCCGCGGGCGTCGTGAAAGCGGTGTGGATCATCTGCACCAACCCGGTGGTCTCGGTGGCCAACCGGGACACGGTGATCCGCGCCCTGGAGCAGGCCGAGTTCGTGGTGGTGCAAGACGTCTACACCGATGTGGAGACGGCGGCCTACGCCGACGCGGTGCTCCCGGCGGCGCTGTGGACCGAGGCCGCCGGCGTGATGGTGAACTCCGAGCGCTCCCTCAGCCTGTGCACGCCCGCTGTGCCCGCGCCGGGCCAGGCGCGCCCGGATTGGCAGCTCATCGCCGAGGTGGCCACCGCGATGGGCTTCGGCGACGCCTTCGCCTTCGACGACGCCGCCGCGGTCTTCGACGAACTCGCCCGATTCGTGAACCCGCGCACCGGGTGGGACGTGCGCGGGGCGCACCACGCGCGGTTGGCCGACGGACCCGTGCAGTGGCCGGTCCCGCCCGGCGGCGCGGACCGCAACCCTATCCGCTATCTGCACCCCGCCGACGACGGCACGCTGCGGCCGGTCTTCCCCACCCCCTCCGGGCGGGCCCGGTTCCTCGCACGCCCGGACCTGCCGCGGGAGCAGGCGCCCGACGGCGAGCACCCGATGCTGCTGACCACCGGACGGCTCGCCCACCAGTGGCACACGCGCACCAAGACCGCGCGCGTGCCGAAGCTGGAGAAGCTCAATCCGCACCCCTTCGTGCAGCTGCACCCCGACGACGCCGCCGCGCTGGGCATCGGCCCCGGCGCACCGGTCGACGTCGCCTCCCGCCGCGGCGCCGTGCGCCTGCCCGCCCAGCTCACCGACGCGATCTCCCCCGGCCTGTGCTTCGTCCCGATGCACTGGAGCGGCGAGCTGCAGGCGATCAACGCCGTCACCAGCGACGCCGTCGACGCCGACTCTCTGCAACCCGAGTTCAAGCTCTGCGCGGTCTCGGTCACCGCGGCCCCGGTGACCGCCGCCCCGGTCGTCGTCTCGTCGGAGACCGCGACGTCGCCAACGGAGGACGTGGCGCCGCCCGCCGATCGGGTGCTGGTGGTGTGGTCGTCGACCACTGGCACCGCCCAAACGTACGCCGAGCACTGCGCGCAGACGCTGCGCGCCGACGGTCGCCCGGTGGTACTGGCCTGTGCCGACCGCGTCGGTCTCGACGACCTGTGGGGCGACGTGCTGTTCGTGGTGGCCACCACCGGCGACGGCGATGCGCCCGACGACGCGCTCGCACTCTGGGATGCGTTGGGCGCGGCCACTTCCGAGCAGGTGATCGACCTGCGGTACGCGGTGCTCGGCTTCGGCGACTCGTCGTACGCCGACTTCTGCGGCTTCGCCCGCAAGCTCGACGGACGCCTCGCCCACCTGCAGGCGCAGCGCCTCACCCGGCGGAGCTCGTGCGAACCCGACTCCCATGCGCCCGCCGACACGTGGCTGGCCGCGGTGCGCTCGGCGTTCGGGGTCAGCGCCGAGCGACTCGCCGCGACCCCCGCGCCGCAGGCCGCCGCCGGGTATTCGCGGGCCGCTCCCCTGCGCGCCCGCCTCGTCGCCAACGACCTGCTGTCGGCGCCCGGATCGGCGAAACAGGTACGCCGCTTCGCTTTCGAGCTCCCGCCCGACACCCTGACCTACGAGCCGGGGGACGCGCTGGGCGTGTGGCCGCGCAACAGCGCCGACACCGTGGCGCAGTGGCTGGCCGCGACGGGGCTCGACAGGGTCACGCGAGACGGGGCGACGCTCGTCGAGGTCGACGGCGCCGAGGTCTCGTTGACGCAGGCCCTGACCGAGCACTACGACATCACCCGGATCACCGTCGACCTCGTGCGGATGATCAACGCCCGCCACCCGGACGCCGCGCTGGCCGACCTGATCGAGCACCCGGCTCGACTCGCCGACTGGTCGTGGAACCGGCAGGCCGTCGACCTGCTCGCCGACTACCCGATCACCGCGTCGGTCGCCGACTGGCTGGCCGTGCTGCGCCGGCTGGCGCCGCGCCTGTACTCGATCTCGTCGAGTCCGGCGGTGGATCCGGGGCGGGTGGAGACGACCGTCTCGGTGGTCGGGTTCGACGGCGCGCACGGGCGGCGCGCGGGCGTCTGTTCGTCGTTCCTCGCCTCCGGTGTCCCGGGTGCGGCCGAGTACTCGATCTTCGTGGCCCCCAACCGCAGCTTCGCGCCGCCGACGGAGACCGCGGCGCCGATGCTGATGATCGGCCCGGGTACCGGCGTCGCACCGTTCCGCGGATTCCTGCACCATCGGGCGGCGACCGGCGCATCCGGGGACAACTGGCTACTGTTCGGCGAACAGCACCGCGCCACCGACTTCTACTACCGCGACGAGCTCACCGGCTTCCTCGAGTCGGACCTGCTGACCCGGCTGGACACCGCGTTCTCCCGCGATCAGGCCGAGAAGATCTACGTGCAGGACGTACTCCTCGCCAACGCCGGGCACGTCTGGTCGTGGTTGCAGCGCGGCGCGTACGTCTACGTGTGCGGCGATGCGACCCGCATGGCCCGCGACGTGGACGTGGCCCTGCGCCGCATCGTCGCCGAGCAGGGCCGACTGGCCCCGGCCGCCGTCGATGCCTTCGTCACCGCGCTCGGCGCCGAGAAGCGCTACGTGCGCGATGTCTACTGACCACGCCCACCGGCGTCGTATGGTCGGGCGGTGACCGTGACGCAGCCCGTGTTCGACGCCATCGTCCTGGCCGGCGGCCGGGCCCGCCGCCTGGCCGGTGCCGACAAACCCGCCGCATCGGTCGGCGGCCGCCGCCTGATCGACATCGCGCTCGACGCCGTCGCCGGCGCCCGCAGCGTCGTGGTGGTGGGACCGGATCGGCGGCTGCCCGCGCAGGTGCTCACCGCGCGCGAGGAGCCGCCGTACTCCGGACCGGTCGCGGCGATCGCGGCCGGCCTCGCCGCCCTCGACGCCGCGGGCCGCACCGACGTGCCCGTCGTGGTGCTGGCGAGCGACCTGCCGGAGGCCACGGCCGGTCAGGTCGCCGAGTTGCTCCGCGCCCTGGACGAGGACGGAAGTCCGGCCGTCTTCGCCAGCGACGAGGGCGGCCATGCCCAGTACCTGTTGGGCGCGTGGACTTCTCGCGCCCTGGCGGCCGTCCGCGCGGCGGCGCCCGGCGCCTCGGTGCGCAGTCTCCTCCCGGCCGGGGCCGTTTTCCGGGCGATCGCCGGCACCGCGGACGTCGACACGCCCGCCGATCTGGATCACGCGCGTCGCCGCGCGGCCGTCGGCCCCGACCCGATCGCCGCGCGCGCCATCGTCCGCAGCGCGCTGCCGCCGCTACCGGCCGTCGTCAAGGCCGCCGACCACACCGCGGGCACGGTGCTCGCGGCGCCGCTGCGCGCCGCCGAACCCTTCCCGCCGTTCGACGCCTCCGCCATGGACGGCTTCGCGGTGGCCGGGCCCGGCCCCTGGCGACTGGTCGACGCTCCGCGCGCGGCCGGCCACACCGACACCGCGGCGTTGACCGACGGGCAGGCCGCCCGCATCGCCACCGGCGCCGCCCTGCCGACCGGGGCCGACCGCGCGCTGCGCCACGAGGAGACCGTCCTCGACGGCGACCGGCTCACCGAGACCTCGACCGGCCGGGACGACACCCGGCGCGCGGGCAGCGCGTGGCCGGCCGGTGCCGCGCTGGCCCCGGCCGGGTACGACGCCGACGCCGCCGTCCGGTCGGTGGCCCGCGCGGCCCGCGTGCTGGAGCTGACGGTCCGGGGGCCGGTGCGCGCCCGCCTGCACACCTCCGGCGACGAGGTCGTCGCCGACTGTTCCGGCGCGCAGCCGCTGCCCTACGGCACCATCGCCGACGCCGCGTCCGGTCCGGTCACCGCACTGCTGCACGACACCGGGGTCGAGACCACCGCGGGCGGTCACCTCGCCGACACCGTCGACGCCTTCCGCGCCGCGCTGACCGCCCCCGCCGACCTGATCGTGGTGATTGGCGCGACCGGGCACGGGGTGGCAGATCACCTCCGCGCGGCACTGGCCGCCGAGGACGCCGAACTGCTGGTCGACGGCATCCGCCTGCGGCCGGGCGGTTCTCTCCTCGTGGCTCGAATGCCCAGCGGCACAGTGCTTCTGGGCCTGGGCGGCAATCCGCTCGCCGCGGTGGCCGGGACCGCCGTGCTGGTACCCGCGATCACCGACGCGCTGTTGGGCCGAGCGCCCCGCCCGCCCGAGCTCCTGGACCTGACCGCGTCCGACGAGTTGCGCATGCCGACCCGCTGGCGGGTACTCCCGGTGGAGCCGGACGGTGCCGGCGCCTGGGTGGCCACCGCCGGTCGCGGCACCGGACACCTCGCGTCGGCCATCGGCCACCGGGGCCTCGCGCTGATCCCGCCCACCGAGTCCGCCGCGGGCGTGCAGCGCCTGTCCTGACCGCGCGCACCGCCTGTACACACCCCCTGCGCACACCGCCCTAGCCCCGGTTGTGCGTTCGATGTGATCGCGCGGCCACATCGCAGCAGAATCCGGGCAACACGCCGTTCCTACCGTGATTCCACACGGCCAGGAAAGGCAATCTCATGCAACGAACAGTCCTCGTGGTGGGCCACGGAATGGTCGGTCACCGCTTCGTTCAGGCGCTGCGCACCCGCGACCCGGAGCAGCGCTTCCGGGTGGTGATCGCCGGTGAGGAGAGCGATCCCGCGTACGACCGCGTCGCGCTGTCGAGCTACGTCGGCGAGTGGGACCGCGCGGCTCTCGCCTTGCCGGACAACCGATTCGACGACGACTCCGACGTGACCCTGCGCGTCGGGACCCGCGTGGCCGCCATCGACCGGCAGGCCCGTCGCGTCGTCACCGAGGACGGCGAGCAGCTGACCTACGACACCCTGGTGCTCGCCACCGGGTCGTCGGCCTTCGTGCCGCCGGTGCCCGGCCACGCCGGGCCGCACCGCCACGTGTACCGCACCCTCGACGACCTCGACGACCTCGCCGCCGACGCCGCTGCGGCGCTGGCCCGCGACAGCGCGGCCGTCGGCGTGGTGATCGGCGGCGGCCTCCTCGGCCTCGAGGCGGCCAACGCTCTGCGCCAGCTCGGCCTCACCCCGCACGTCGTCGAATACAACCCGCGCCTCATGCCGAACCAGGTGGACGCCGGCGGCGGCGAGCACCTGGCGCGGATGATCGGCGAGCTCGGCATCACGTTGAGCCTGGGCGTCGCCACCGAGAGCATCGAGACCCGCGCCGACGGCGGGGTGCGCGTCGCCCTGTCCGACGGCAGCACGGTGGACGCCGGACTGGTGGTATTCGCCGCCGGTGTCCGCCCCCGCGACGAGCTGGCCCGCGCGGCCGGACTGGACGTGGCCGAACGCGGCGGCGTCCGCACCGACGGCACCGGCGTCACCAGCGACCCGTCGATCTACGCGATCGGCGAGGTCGCCGCGATCGACGGCCGCTGCTACGGACTCGTCGGCCCCGGTTACGCCACCGCCGAGGTGGTGGCCGATCGTCTCGTCGGCGGCGACGCGACCTTCCCCGGCGCGGACCTGTCGACCAAGCTCAAGCTGCTCGGCGTCGAGGTGGCGAGCTTCGGCGACGCCCTCGGCACCTCCCCGGGCGCCCTCAGCGTGGTGGTCTCCGACCCGGTGGGCGGCACCTACGCCAAGCTGGTGCTGTCCGACGACGCAGGCGTCCTGCTCGGCGGCGTGCTGGTCGGTGACGCGAGCGCCTACGGCATGCTGCGCCCGCTGGTCGGTGCCACCGTGCCCGGCGATCCGGTGAGCCTCATCTCGCCCGCCTCGGATTCGGCTGGGGCGCTGGGTCTTTCGGCGCTCGGCGACGACGCCCAGATCTGCTCCTGCAACGACGTCAGCAAGGGCGCCCTGTGCGCGGCCGTCGCCGACGGCGCGTGCACGGTGGCCGATCTGAAGAAGTGCACGGGCGCCGGAACGTCGTGCGGTTCGTGCGTGCCGCTGCTGTCGAAGATCCTCGACGAGTCGGGCGTGGTGCAGTCGCGGTCGCTGTGCGAGCACTTCACGCAGTCCCGCGCCGAACTGTTCGAGCTGGTCCTGGCCAGCGACGTGCGGACCTTCTCCGGGCTCATCGGCCGGTTCGGCACCGGCACCGGCTGCGACATCTGCAAGCCGACCGTCGCGTCGATCCTGGCGTCGACCGGCTCCGACCACATCCTCGGCGGCGAACAGGCCACCCTCCAGGACACCAACGACGCCTTCCTGGCGAACATCCAGCGCAACGGCACCTACTCGGTGGTGCCGCGGGTGCCCGGCGGCGACATCACCGCGGAACAGCTGATCCTGATCGGCGAGATCGCCCGCGACTTCGACCTGTACACCAAGATCACCGGCGGCCAGCGCATTGACCTGTTCGGCGCCCGCGTGGAGCAGCTGCCGCTGATCTGGCGGCGACTGGTCGACGGCGGCATGGAGTCCGGGCAGGCCTACGGCAAGTCGCTGCGCACCGTGAAGAGCTGTGTCGGCTCGGACTGGTGCCGCTACGGTCAGCAGGACTCGGTGCAGCTGGCCGTCGACCTGGAACTGCGCTACCGCGGGCTGCGGTCGCCGCACAAGCTGAAGATGGGCGTCTCCGGGTGCGCGCGCGAATGCGCCGAGGCCCGCGGCAAGGACGTCGGCGTCATCGCCACCGAGGCCGGCTGGAACCTGTACGTCTGCGGCAACGGCGGCATGACCCCCAAGCATGCGCAGCTGCTGGCCGGCGACCTGGACACCGCCACCCTGATCCGCTACATCGACCGCTTCCTCATGTACTACATCCGCACCGCGGACCGACTGCAGCGCACCGCGCCGTGGCTCGACGAGCTCGACGGCGGGCTCGATCGCCTGCGCGAGGTGGTGGTCGACGACGCCCTCGGGCTGGCCGCCGACTTCGAGGCGGCGATGGCCCGGCACGTCGACAGCTACTCCTGCGAGTGGAAGGGCGTGCTCGACGATCCGGCCAAGCTGGCCCGCTTCGTGTCCTTCGTGAACGCCCCCGAATCCCCTGACCCGACGGTGAGCTTCGGCGAGAACCACGGCCGCAAGGTGCCCGTGTTACTCGGCCAGCCGACCGTCGCCCCGCGGTCCGTGTCCCCGCTGCCTGCTACCCAGAATGGAGCCTGATCATGTCGCTCGCCTTCGATCTGCACCGGTGGAGTCGTGACTGGACCGCGGCCTGCCCGCTGGCGGCCCTCGAGCCGCTGCGCGGCGTGGCCGTGCTGCTGCCCGACGGCGCCCAGGTGGCGCTGTTCCGGCTGGCCGACGACCGACTCAAAGCCGTCGGAAACATCGATCCGCTGGGCCGGGCGGCGGTGCTGTCGCGCGGCATCGTCGGCGACCGCAACGGCTTCCCGGTGGTGCACTCCCCGCTCAAGAAGCAGGCGTTCAGCCTGATCGACGGCCGGTGCCTGGACGCCGAGGGCGTCTCGGTGCCGGTGTACGGCACGCGGATCGGGCTCGACGGCACGGTCTTCGTCGCGAACTCCCCCGAGGTGCGCTTCGCCTATCGGCCGGTGCCCGTCGTGGCCGATGCCGACGACGAACGCCCGGAGCACGCTCTGCGCGATCGGACGCTCCGATGACCACCGTCCTGGTGGCCCACGGTACCCGCAATCCGCGCGGGGTCGCCCTCATCGGCGACCTCGCGGCGGCGATGTCCGCGCGCCTGCACGAGCCGGTGCACGCGGCCTTCGTCGACGTGCTCGGTCCGTCGCCGACGGAGGTGCTCCGACGGCTCGACGACGAGCACGCGGAGTCCGGCGCGGCACCGGTGGCGGTGGTGCCGGCCTTCCTGGCGCGCGGCTATCACGTCCGCGTCGACCTGCCCGCGCACGTGGACGCCGCAGGCCATCCGGCGGCCGCGCTCACGCCGGCGCTGGGGCCGTCGCCCGATCTCGCGGCCGTGCTCGCCCTGCGTCTGCGAGCGGCCGGCGCGCAAGAAGACGACGCGATAGTGCTCGCCGCGGCCGGCTCCTCGGACCCGCTGGCCGTCGCCGACGTGGACCGCACCGCGGGGCACCTGGGCGAGATCCTGGGCGCCGACGTGACGGTGGGGTTCGCCGCGCCGCCCGCCGACGGGTCGGCGCACCCCGGCGTGACCGAGGCCGTTCGGGCCGCGCGGGGCCGCGGCCGACGGGTGGCGGTGGCGTCGTACCTGTTGGCGCCGGGGCTGTTTCAGCAGCGCCTGGCACAGACCGACGCGGAGGTGGTCGCGGCCCCGTTGGGCCTGCATCCCCGCGTCGTCGGTCTCGCCTGCGATCGCGTGCGCGCGGTCAGAGCGCGAGTCGATATCCCCGCTTGACGACGGTCGCGATCAGTTCGCGGACGCCCAACGCGGTACGCAGGCGGCCGATGGCCACCTCCACCGCGTGGGCGTCGTCGCCCGCTGCCGGCAGCAGAGCCAGCAGCTCCTCGCGAGAGCGCACCTGACCGGGCTGCGCCGCCAACGCCTTGAGCAGCGCCAGACCGGTGGCCGAGACCTCGCGCGCCTCGCCGTCGACCACCGCGCTCCCGGCCCGGACACCGAGCGTGTGTCCGGCGACCTGCAGTTCCGGGCGGCGGACGGGCAGATCGTCGGCCACCAGGCGGGCCAGGGCGCCCAGTCGCATGCGCTCGGGAGCCACCGACGACACACCGATGCGGACGAGCGGCGCCGCCGTCACCGGACCGACGCAGTAGACCTCGACACGCGTGAGCAGCGCCTGCCGCAGCGAGGTCGTGAGTCCCAGCTCGTCAGCGCGCCCGAGCATCGAGGCCACGGCCGGAGCCGAGGTGAAGGTCACCGCGTCCACCCCGCCGGTGGCGATGTCGGAGATCAGCGCGTCCAGTGCGGTCGGATCGTCGGGCGTCTTCCAGCGGTACACCGGAACCCCCACCACGTCGGCGCCGAGCGCAGCCAGGCCGGGCAGGAACTCGGGATTCGGGTCCCAGTCGTCGGAGGCGCCGTGCAGTTGCACCGCGACCCGGAGTCCGGTCAGGTCCTCGCCGCGCAGGTGGTCCAGGACCTCGGCGGAGGATTCCGAGTCCGGCGACCACTCCTCGCGCAGCCCAGCCGCCCGCAGCGCGCCGGTGGGCTTGGGGCCGCGGGAGATCACGCGGGCGCGCGACAGCACGGCCAGCAGGTCCTCGGCCAGTCCCCACCCGTCGGCCGCCTCGATCCAGCCGCGGAAACCGATGCCGGTGGTGGCGATCAGCATGTCCGGCGGCTGCGCCAGCAGTTCTTCGGTCGACGCGCGCAGCGCCGCGTCGTCGGGCAGCGGGACCATCGTGATCGCGGCGGCGCCGACCACACGCGCGCCGCGCCGCGCCAGAAGAGCGGTGAACTCTTCGGCGCGGCGCGCTGCGGTGACGGCCACCGTGAAGCCGGTCAACGGCTGCTCTGAGTTGGTCATGAAGCAAGTGTCGCAGACGTCGGGGCGGCCTCCGGTGCGCCGCCGCGCTCACGCGGGACGGCCAGGTACACCCGCCAGGTGATCACCGCGGCCACCGCGTAGAACACGGCGAAGATCACAAAGGCCCAGGTCGCCGCGCCGGTGGCCGCGTAGGACTGGCGCAGCACCAGGTTGATCCCGACGCCGCCGAGGCCGCCGACGGCGCCGGCGATACCGATCACCGCACCGGACATCGAACGCGAGTAGGCGGCCTTGCCCGCTTCGTCGAGCGGCAGCGCGCGGGCTGCGGCGTCGAACACCGACGGGATGATCTTGTACACCGATCCGTTGCCCATCCCGGAGAGCACGAACAGCACCACGAAGCCGACCGCGCAGGCGGCGATGGAGGTGCCGCCGGCGATCAGCACAGCGGCGCCGGCGATCATCCCGACGAAGACCACGAGGGTCACGGCGCTGCCGCCGAAGCGGTCGGCGAGGCGGCCGCCCCAGACTCGGCTGAGCGAACCGAGCAGCGGTCCGACGAAGGCGATCTGAGCGGCGTGCAGCGACGCCTCCGCGACCGACTGGCCGTCGGCGGCGAAGTTGAGCGCCAACATCTGGCCGAAGGCGAACGAGAAGCCGATGAACGAACCGAAGGTGCCGATGTACAGCAGCGAGATGGTCCAGGTGTGCCGGTTGCGCACGGCCGCGCGCATGGCGGCCAGGTCCACGCCGGGGCCGTCGAGATTGTCCATGAACAGCGCCGCCCCGATACCGGCGATCACCAGCGCCACCAGATAGAACGCACACACCCAGTACGGCTGGCGGTCCCCGGCCCAGGCGATCACCAGCAGCCCGAGCAGCTGCACCGCGGGCACCCCGAGGTTGCCGCCGCCGGCGTTGAGGCCGAGCGCCCACCCCTTGAGTCGCTGCGGGTAGAAGGCGTTGATGTTGGTCATCGACGATGCGAAGTTGCCGCCGCCCAGGCCGGTCAGCGCCGCGCACAGCAGGTACATCCACAGCGGCTGGCCCGGATTCGCCAGCAGCACGATGGTGGCCGCGACCGGGATCAGCAGCACGAAGGCGGAGAAGACCGTCCAGTTGCGGCCGCCGAATCGGGTGGTGGCCATGGTGTACGGGAGCCGCAGCAGGGCGCCGCTGAGCGTCGCGACGGCGCCGATCAGGAACTTGTCGCCGAGGGTGATGCCGTAGACGTCGGTCGGCATGAACAGCACCATCACCGACCACAGCGACCAGACGGAGAAGCCGACGTGCTCGGCCACCACGGACCAGATCAGGTTCCGGCGGGCCACCCGCGCTCCCCCGGACTCCCACGCCTCGAGGTCCTCCGGATCCCAGTCGGTGATCGTGTGAGATCTCTTGTGCACCAACGTATTCTCCTCGCCCTACCGCGCTGACCCCTGTCAGGCTCCTGCGAGCGTACGAACCGAACTTTCCCGGGGCGTGCCGGGTGGGTCTCCGCCCGGTAATCAGGTTCTCTCGCCGGGCGGCGGGCGCCTGTGAGAACGGCTCAGCAGTACGGTTCAGTTCAAGGCGGGCAGCCAGCGCCCGCGCATGCCGATCAGCACCAGCAGGCTGAGCACCACCAGGCCGACGGCCATGGCGATGGCCGACTCGTCGTCGCGCTGCAGCGACAGATAGATGGCCAGCGGCATCGTCTGCGTGACCCCTTCGACGTTCCCCGCGAAGGTCACGGTGGCGCCGAATTCGCCGAGCGCGCGGGCGAAGCACATGATGGCGCCCGCGCCGATCCCGGCCCGGATCTCCGGCACCGTGATCCACCAGAAGGTGGTCATCCGGCTCGCACCGAGGGTGTACGCCGCTTCCTCGGCGTCGAGGTTGCGGCTGCGCAGCGCCGCCTCCACGCTCACCACCAGAAACGGCATCGCGACGACGAGCTGGGCGATCACCACCGCCGCGAAGGTGTAGGTGGGCGTCCAGTCGAACCAGTCGTCGAGGTACTGCCCCACCAGCCCGCGCCGGCCCAGCAGCGTCAGCAGCGCCACGCCGATCACCACCGGCGGCATCACCATCGGGACCACCACCAGCAGTCGTACCAGCCGGACCGGGCGGATCACGCCGGAGGCCAGGACCGCGGCCAACGGCACCCCCAGGGCCAGCGCCAACAGGGTCGCCAACGACGCACCGGCCACCGAGAGACCGAGGGCTTGCAGCGCCGCGGGTTCGGTGAGCAGCGTCCACATACGGCTCCACGGCGCGGCCCAGGCCAGCGCGATCAGCGGTCCTACCAGGACCACCAGTCCCAGCACCCCGACTCCGGAGATCGCGCGCGGCAGCGTGCCGCCCGACGCCGGGCGACCCGGCGTCGATCCCTCGGAGCGTGGCGCACTCACGGCAGGCCGAAGCCCGCGTCCGCGAGGATCTCCCGGCCGCGAGGCGAGACCAGGAGGTCGACGAACTCCTGCCCCTCGTCGGTCACCGCGGCGGCCGGGTACTGATTGACCGGGGCATTCGGGAACTCCACCACGTCGACCTTGTCGCCGGCCGAGCGCGCGTCGGTCTCGTAGACCAGCGCGGCGTTCGCCTCCCCGCTGGTCACTGCCCCCAGGGCGGCGCGGACGTCCACGGCGCGGGTCATCGGCTGCGGGGTGCCGCCGATCGCGCCGAGGGCCTTCTCCGCGGCCCGGCCGCAGGGCACCTCGGCGGCGCAGATCACCGTGCGCGTGCCGGCCTGCGTGAAGGCCTCCAGACCGGTCACCTCACCGGGATTGCCGGCGGGCACCACGATCACGAGTTTGTTGGTGGCGACCACCACCGGGTCGGTGGCGAGGCCGTCGTCCACGGCGCGATCCATGGTGGCGGTGTCGGCGGTGATCAGCACGTCGGCGTCGGCGCCCGAGCGGAGTCGTTGCACCAGTGCCGACGAGGCGGCCGCGTCCACCTGCACCTGCGCGCCGTCGTGCTCGTCGCTGTAGGCGGCCGACAGCGGTTCCATCACGTCCACCAGCGAGGCCGCGGCCACCACCCGGATCTGTCCGGGGTCGTCGCTCGAGCAGCCGGCGAGCGCCGTCAACCCCAGCACCGCCGCCGCCAGCACCACCATCCCCCGCCGAAATCTCCGGGGTCGAACGCTGGTGGCTCGAAAGCGGTTGGACAGCTGCATCTTTCGTTCCTCCCGAGAGGTCGAGCGGTTAGCCACCGGCGAACGGCGGAAGCAGATCCACCTCGGTGCCGATCGCCGCGGCATCGTCGCGCAGGAGGTCGTCGCCGTCGAGCACCGAGCAGTGGTCGACGAGTTCCCCGGTCGCGCTGCCGTGGCGCTCGGCGACCGCCGCGCGCAGCGCGCCGACGGTCAGCGTGTCGAGTGCGAACTGCTCGCGCGCACAGCCGGTGCGGTCCACGAGACCGGCGAAGTAGTTGACGGTGATGGTCTCAGCCACCGATAGCTCCCATCGGGCGACGCGGGTGGGTCAGGACGTCGGCGGGCAGGTGCCCGGGCGACTTGCGCCAGGTGACCTCCCGCCAGGCTGCGGCCAGGTCTGCGTCGTCGCCCCCGCCGCGCAGAATGGCACGCAAGTCGATCTCGTCGTCGGAGAACAGGCACGGGCGCACGCGTCCCTCGGCGGTGATGCGGGTGCGGTCGCAGGCGCCGCAGAACGAGCGGGTCATCGAGGCGATCACCCCGACCGTGCCCGGACCGTCGCCGACGCGCCATCGTTCGGCCGGCGCCCCGACGTCTTCGCGGTCGATGGCGGTCAGGTCGAAGCGTTCGCCGAGCACCGCCAGCATCTCGGCCGCGGTCACGTACTCGTCGCGGCGCCAGGTGCCTTCGGCGTCGAGCGGCATGGATTCGATGAAGCGCAGTTGCAGCCCGCGGTCCAGGCACCACTGCAGCAGATCGGCGGCGTGCGGCAGGTTCTCGCGGAGGGCCACGGCGTTGATCTTGACCGGAGCCAGGCCCACGGCGACGGCCGCGTCGATCCCGGCGATCACGTCGGGCAGACGGTCGCGGCGGGTGATGGTCGCGAACAGTTCCCGGTCGACGGTGTCCAGGGAGACGTTGATCCGCGAAAGTCCCGCTGCCGCAAGCGCGTGCGCGCGATGCTCCAGGCCGAGCCCGTTGGTGGTCAGGGCGACCGGGAGCTCCGGATGGCGGGTGCGAATCCCCTCGATGAGGTGCTCCAGGTCCCGGCGGATGAGCGGTTCGCCACCGGTCAGCCGGACTTCACCGATGCCCAGGTCGTCGACGGCCACGTCGACCAGCCGGATCACTTCGTCGGCCGAGAGCAGTTCCTCGCGCGGCATGATCGGCAGCCCCTGCTCGGGCATGCAGTACCGGCACCGCAGATTGCAGGCCTGGGTCAGCGAAATCCGCAGATCGCGTGCCCGCCTGCCCAGCCCGTCCACCAGGACGGCTGAGGTCTGCGGCTGCAACCCGGTCATAGTTGCGAGGCTAGCAGTCGTCGGGTCGCCGGTTCCTGCGCTCGTCGAAGGGGTCCCGACGCCGAGCACCACGAGCCCACTCATGGAGGCGGCACCGGCCCACACAGGCGGCAGTCCGCCCCGAAGGCAGCCGCCGGGAATGCCGCCTTCGGTGGGGAGGGCCGCCGATGGGTGGGGGTGCCGCCTTCCGTGTCTACCGCCTCGACGATTGGGGGTTGACACTAGGGTTAGGCCTGTGAAGCGCAGACCTATCGCCGACCACCGCACCGAGGTGGCGGCCCACGTGGCCGGACTGGCCCGCACCGAGACCATCCCGGTGACCTCCGGGCTCGATCGAGTGACCAGCCGCATCGTCCGCGCCCCGTACACGCTGCCGCTGTTCGACAATTCCGCGATGGACGGGTTCGCCGTCCGCGCCGCCGACGTGACCGTCGGCCAGCCGCTGCCCGTCCGGGGACGGATCTTCGCCGGCGACGCCAAATCCCGCACGCTGCAGGGCGGCACCGCGATGGCCATCATGACCGGCGCGCCGCTGCCGCGCCGCGCCGACGCGGTGATCCCGGTGGAGCAGTCCGACGAGGCCGACGGCGCAGTCCGCTTTCAGCACCGTCCCGAGCCCGGCGCCTTCGTCCGCCGAGCGGGCGACGATGTGGCCGTCGGCGACCTGGTGGTCGCCGCCGGCACCCGCCTCGGACCGCGCCACCTCGGTGCGCTGGCCGCCAGCGGCGTGCCGACGATCGAGGCGCATCGTCGACCGACGGTCGCGGTGATCTCCACCGGCAGTGAACTGATCCGCCCCGGCCAGAAGCCCGAGCCCGGACAGATCTTCGAGTCCAATTCCCTTGTGCTGCAGTCGTTGTCGGCGAAGCACGGCGCGCAGGTGACCTTCGTGGCCGCAGCGCGCGACGACGGCGACTTCGAAACCATCCTCACCGCCGCGTGCATCGACGCCGACCTCGTCCTGACCTCCGGGGGCGTCTCGATGGGCGAGCGGGAGCCGGTCCGGCAGTTGCTCGGCGACCACGGCTGGTTCGGGCCGATCGCGATGCAGCCGGGCGGCCCGCAGGGTCTGGCCACCTGGAAGGACACGCCGGTCTGCTGCTTCCCCGGCAACCCGGTCAGCATCCTGGTGTCCTTCGAAGTGCTGCTCCGCGACGCGCTCCGCGCGGTCACCGGGCTCCCCCCGGTCGAGCCGAGCACCGCGCCTCTGGCACGCAAGGTGGCCTCGGCGCCGGGCAAGACCCAGTTCCTGCGGGGCGTGCGCAACCCCGACGGCACCGTCTCCCCCGTCGGCGGACCGGGCAGTCATCTGGCGATCACCGCGGCCGCCGCGGACCTGCTCATCGAGATCGAGACCGACGCGACCGAACTGGCCGCAGGCACGGAGGTGACTACGTGGCCGCTGACCTGACCGCACCCGACGCGACACCTGAACCGCCCCATCCGGGCGGCCTGACGCACCTGCGCGCCGACGGCACGGCCGCGATGGTCGACGTCTCGGACAAGGCCGTCACCAAGCGCACCGCCCTGGCGCGCGGCACCTTCGCCACCACCGCGCTGGTGATCGATGCGATCCGCGGCGGCGGCGTGGCCAAGGGCGACGTCCTGGCCACCGCCCGCATCGCGGGCATTCAGGGCGCCAAGCGCACCTCGGACCTCATTCCGCTGTGCCATCCGCTGCCGCTGTCCAAGGTGGCCGTCGACTTCGCGCTGGAAGGCGACCACATCGTCATCAGCGCCACCGCCACCACCACCGGCAAGACGGGCGTCGAGATGGAGGCGCTGACCGCGGTCGCCGTCGCCGGCCTCACCCTGCACGACATGGTCAAAGCCCTCGACCCGGCAGCCACGCTCACCGACGTCGCCCTCGTGGAGAAGACCGGTGGACGGCACGGACGCTGGACCCGTGCCACCCACTCCGCACAGGCCACGCCCCCGCCGCCGCCGGGCCGCGTCGCACTGCACCCCACCGACCGCGCCGTCGTCATCGTCGCCTCCACCGGCGTCGCCGCCGGCGAACGCACCGATCGGACCGGCGGGCGGATCGCGGAATGGCTCATCGAGCAGGGCTTCACCCCCGATCCGGTGGTGGTGGTGGCCGACGTCGACTTCGCCGGCGCGCTGCGCAGCGTGCTCACCACCGCCCCGGCCGTCGTGATCACCACCGGCGGCACCGGCCCGACGGCCGACGACCTGGTGCCCGAGGGCACCGCGGCGACGCTGACCACCGAACTGCCCGGCATCGCCGAGGCGATCCGCGACAGGGGCCGGGCGGCCACGCCGTTGGCCGCGCTCAGTCGTGGGCGCGCAGGGCTGGCGGGCGGCACCTTCGTGGTGAACCTGCCCGGCTCACCGGGCGGCGTGGCTGACGGCCTGGAGGTGCTCACACCGCTCCTGCACCACCTGGTGGACCTGGCGAAAGGCGCAGGACATGGCGACTGAATCCGACATCGTCGAGCATCCGCTCGATCCGCGCGTCTGCGAGAACCGCGTACGGACCGACGCCGACGGCGCCCTGGTGACCTTCACCGGCGTCGTCCGCGATCACCACGGCGGCCGGGCCGTGCGCGCGCTGCGATATGAGGCCCACCCGCGGGCGGACCGGTTCCTGCAGGAACTCCTCGCACGCCACCGCACCGATGACGTCCGGATCGCCGCCCAGCACCGCATCGGCGACCTCGCGATCGGCGACCTCGCCGTGGTGGTGGCCGTGGCCGCCCCGCATCGCGGCGCCGCCTTCGCGGTCTGCTCGCGGGTGATCGACGAGATCAAGACCCAGGTCCCGATCTGGAAGTTCGAGAGCTACGTCGACGGCGACACCGCCTGGGTCGACGCCTGCCGCCCCTGATCGCCGACCGACCGGCTCAGTTGAGCGCGTAGACGCCGATCGCGTTGTCGACGATGGTGCCGAAGTACAGCACGCCGTCGCGCTCGGCGACGCTGGTCACGAAGGTGTAGTCGACGTCGGCCGGCTTCACGTCGTGCACCACGGTGCCGTCGAAGTCGAAGGCGATCACCCACACCACGTCCTCGGGCGAGGGGCCGAGCCCCTCGGGTACCCGCGCCAGCACCCGTCGTGCCCGCGGCGGGAGGCGGAAGATCTTCTCCAGCAAGGGATTTCGCGGCGACGCCAGGGCACACCAGACCAGCCCGTCGGAGCCGATCGACAGGTTGTCCGGGTAGCCGGGCAGATCGTCGAGCAGGACGTCCACCTCACCGGCCTGCTCGCCGGTCAGGTGATAGCGGGTGATCCGCGAGGCCCCCGTCTCGGCGACCAGCAGGTACGACTCGTCCGGCGCCAGGACCACGCCGTTGGCGAACTGGAGGTCGTCGAGCAGCACCACCACCTCGCCATCCGGGGTGCGTCGGATCAACCGGCCGCTGCCGCTGTGCTCGATGATGTCGCTGCGCCACTGATCGATCCGGAAGCGCTGCGACGACGCGGTGAAGTAGGCGGTGCCGTCAGCCGCGGAGACCACGTTGCTGGCGAAGTGCAGCGGCCGATCGTCGACGGTGTCGACCAGCACCGAGGGCCGACCGCGGCCGCCCTCCAGATGCATGAGCCCGAAGTCGTGATCGCAGAGCAGGAGCGAACCGTCGGGCAGTACTTCCAGACCGAGGAGGTGCCCGGCGGTGTCGGCGAGCACCTCGACCGCGCCGGTCGCGGGAGTCACGGCGACGAGCCGACCGTCGTCCAGGCCGGCTGCCACGCGTCCGTCCGGCAGACAGACCACGTCCTCGGGGCCGTTTCCGGGGAGGGCGATGCGGCGAAAAGAAGTCACGGTGTCAGTCATATCAGGATCGGCCTGCGCTCGCTCGGGCCGTTGGTCCTGTTCGGTCGACGATACGAACCCTGGTGCCTATTCACCTTGATTCATAGTGTCACTGTTGCATAGTGCGTAGGTGCAGGCGTAGATTTCAGGCATGGCACTTGAACACGCCATCCTGGTGTCGTTGGCCGAGCGCCCCGGGACGGGATACGAGATCGGACAGCAGTTCCAGCGTTCGATCGGTTACTTCTGGTCGGCCACCCACCAGCAGATCTACCGGACCCTCAAGAAGCTCGACGCCGACGGCCTGGTGACCTTCGAATCGGTGGTGCAGGACGGCCGCCCGGACAAGAAGGTCTACACGCTGTCCGACGCCGGACGGGCCCTGCTGACGTCGTGGGTCGAGAGCCCCACCGCGTTGGTCCCGCTCCGCAGCGACCTCGGAGTGAAGCTCCGGGCCGCCGAATTCGGCGACCTCGCCCGCATCCTCGGCGAACTCAAGGCGCACCGGGACGAGGCGGACGCCCAGCTCCAGCTGTACCGCGGCTTCGAACGGGACTACTACCCGGACCCGGATGCCCTGACCGGCCGCAAACTGCACCAGTACCTGGTGCTGCGCGGCGGAGTCCGCGCCTCGCAAGCCACCGTCGACTGGTGCGACGAGACCATCGCCGGTCTGCAACGCGAACTCGACAACGAGCACTGACCCGCGCCCCGCGCACCCCGACCCCAGCCCAGCGAGCGCCTCGCCCGAGGTGTCCGCCCCGATCAAGAAAGGTCGCCATGTCAGCCCCGACCAGCGCCCCTAACGCCCACTACCCCAAGCTCTTCGAGCCGCTGCAGATCGGCGGTATGACCCTGCCGAACCGCGTCGTCATGGGTTCGATGCACACCGGCCTGGAAGACCGCATCTGGGACACCCCGAAGCTCGCGGCCTACTACGCCGAACGCGCCCGCGGCGGCGTGGGCCTGATCATCACCGGCGGCTTCTCCCCGACGCGCACCGGCCTGCTGCTGCCGTTCGCCGGCAAGATGACCAACCACGCCGACGTGCTGCGCCACCGCGAGTTCACCAAGGCCGTGCACGCCGAGGGGGGCAAGATCGCCCTGCAGATCATCCACGCGGGCCGCTACGGCTACACCCCGATCAAGGTGGCGGCCGGCAGCGAGCCGTCGCCGATCCACCCGTTCAAGCACATGAAGATGACCGATCAGATGATCAAGCACGTCATCCGCACCTTCGGCGAGGCCGCCAAGCTGGCCCGCCGCGCCGGCTACGACGCCGTCGAGCTGATGGGCGGCGAGGGCTATCTGATCAACCAGTTCCTGTGCCCGCGCACCAACGACCGCACCGACCGCTGGGGCGGCTCCACCGAGAACCGCCAGCGCTTCCTGATCGAGATCGTCAAGGAGGTGCGCAAGCAGACCCCGCGCGATTTCCCGGTGATCCTGCGCCAGTCGGTGGCCGACTTCGTCACCGGCGGCCAGACGTTCGACGAGATCGCCCTGCTCGCCCAGCGGGTCGAGGAACTCGGCGTCGACGCCATCAACACCGACATCGGCTGGCACGAGGCGCAGGTCCCGACCATCGTCACCTCGGTGCCGCGCGGCGCCTTCGTGAAGTTCACCGAGCGGCTGCGCGACGTCGTCGATATCCCGCTGATCGCCTCGAACCGGATCAACACCCCCGAGTTCGCGGAGGAGATCCTGGAGAACGGCAAGGTCGACGCCGTGTCGATGGCCCGCCCGCTGCTGGCCGACCCGGACTTCGTCAACAAGGCCGAACAGGGCCGCGCGGACGAGATCAACACCTGCATCGGCTGCAACCAGGCCTGCCTGGACCACGCGTTCGTGGGCAAGAAGGTCTCCTGCCTACTGAACCCGCGCGCCGGCCGCGAGACGGTGCTGACGCTGGGCCAGACGCGCCACGCCAAGCGCGTCGCCGTGATCGGCGCCGGACCGGCCGGGCTGTCGGCCGCGGTCTCGGCCGCCCAGCGCGGACATCGCGTGGACCTGTACGAGGCCGGCGACGCGATCGGCGGCCAGTTCTCCATCGCCGCACGCATCCCCGGCAAGGAGGAGTTCAACGAGACCATCCGGTACTACAACCGGCAGCTCGAGATCAATCAGGTGACCGTGCACCTGGGCACCCGCGTCACCGCCGACGAGATCATCGCGGGCGGCTTCGACCAGGTGATCATCGCGACAGGTGTGACCCCGCGTGTGCCGGACATCGACGGTATCGATCATCCGATGGTGATGTCGTACGCCGACGCCGTGCTCGGTCGCCGCGAGGTGGGTAAGCGCGTCGCCGTCATGGGTGCCGGCGGCATCGGCTTCGACGTCACCGAGTTCCTCACCGTCGACGACTCCCCCACCCTGAACCTGAAGGAATGGGAGCAGGAGTGGGGCGTCACCGACGACCTCGACACCCCCGGCTTCGTCACCAAGCCGCGTCCGCTGCCTGCCGTTCGTCAGGTCTACATGGTCCAGCGCAAGCCCGGCGGTCAGGGCAAGACGCTCGGCAAGACCTCCGGCTGGGTGCACCGCGCCACCGTGAAGATGAAGGGCGTCGAGCAGATCTCGGGCGCCGTCTACGACAAGATCGACGACGCCGGCCTGCACCTGACCCTGCACGACAAGGAGGGCAACGAGACCGGCAAGCGGATCCTCGAGGTGGACAACGTGGTGGTCTGCGCCGGACAGGAGTCGGTGCGCGACCTCGTCGATCCACTGACCCTCGCGGGCGTCACCACCCACGTGATCGGCGGCGCCGACCTGGCCTCCGAGCTCGACGCCAAGCGGGCCATCCGTCAGGGCACCGAAGTGGCCGCCGGACTCCCCTGATCCGAGTCCCCGGCCGAGGCCACCGACCCCGCGCCCGCTGCCGATCCGAACGGATCGGTCAGCGGGCGCAGTCGTGCGAGGGTGCGGCGCAGCTCCCGCATGCGACCGGCACCGATCTGCGCGGTCCATTCGTCCAACGCCGCGCCGACCGCACCATCGGCCGCTACGGCGAGGTCCCGCGCGCGGTCGGTGAGCCGCAGGAGCCGGGCCCGGCCGTCGTCGGGGTCGGCGACCCGTTCTAGGTAACCGGCGGCGACCAGCCGCGTGACCAGCGTCGCCGCCGTCTGCTTGGTGACCAGAGCCCGCTCGGCGAGTTCGGACAGCCGCGTTCCCCGCGGATCCACCCGCTGCAGCAACCGCGCCTGAGCAGGGGTGACATCGGTGCCGCCGGCCCGGTGCACCGCCGCCAGCGCGCGGTCCTCCAGCCAGCGATGGGCGACGAACATCGCCACCCCGACGTTCAGCTCCTCGGCGTCGTCACCGGCCGGAACATCGCTCATGGAACGCCCCTCCACCATTGACCGCACCACCCGCGCGGCGGTATATTTTAGTCAGCATATCTGACTAACTTCGAGGTCGTCATGACTACTGACACCGCCTTCACCGCCGATCAGATCTGGTGGCACATCGACGCCGAACGTGCCGCACTCGCCGACTTCCTCGAGGACCTCCACGACACCGAGTGGGCCGCCGAATCACTGTGCGCCGGATGGCGGGTGCGCGACGTCGCCGCCCACCTCACGATGGCGCATGCACGCCTGCGCGACCTCGTGCCGTGGCTGCTGAAGAATCGCTTCTCGTTCAACGCGTCGATCCGCGAGTCGGCGATCGCGCTGCCCGCCGATCACACCGAGATCGTCACCGGACTGCGCGGCATGGTCGGCAGTCGGCGGACCGCGCCGTTCGTGTCGATCCGGGAGCCGCTGATCGACGTCCTCGTCCACACCCAGGACATCTGCCTACCCCTCGGGCGCGAACTCCCGGAACCGATGCCGACGGCGACCTCCGGCTCCCGCGCGAACGCCGCCGCGGCCGCCGCCAACCGGGTGCTGGCGCTCAACCAGCGGCCGGTGGTTCGGCTGCGTCGACCGCCGCGCGGCGTGCACCTGGTCGCCGTCGACACCGAATGGTCGTGGGGCGCGGGCGAACTCGTCACCGGAACGATGACGCACCTGCTGCTGGCACTCGCCGGCCGACCGGCCGCCGCCGGTCTGCTCTCCGGGCCGGTGGAACTGCTCGATCGCGGACGAACGGTGACCAGGAACTAGACTCCGACGCATGGCTCTTCCCGCACCGACCTCCTCCGCTCGCGCTGTCGTCACCGGCGCCTCTTCGGGCATCGGCATGGCATTGGCCTGCGTGCTCGCCGACCGAGGACACTCGCTGATCCTGGTCGCCCGTCGCGGCGAGATCCTCGACGAGCTGGCCGGCGAACTGCGTCGGCGCTGCGGGGTCGAGGTGGAGGTGCGCGCCACCGACCTGTCCGACGCCGCCGCGACGGCGGCGCTGTGCGCGGAACTGAAGGCCCGCGAGGTCTCCATCCTGTGCAACAACGCGGGCATCGCCACCTTCGGTCCCCTCGTCGAGCTGGACCCGGACTACGAGCAGGCGCAGGTGCTGCTCAACGTCAACGCCGTGCACGACCTCACGCTCGCCGTCTTGCCGCAGATGGCGGCGCGCGGCGCGGGCGGCATCCTGATGGTCGGCTCCGCGGCCGGCAACATGCCGATTCCGAACAACGCCTCCTACGCCGCCACCAAGGCGTTCGTGAACACCTTCAGCGAGTCGCTGCGCGGCGAACTCGCCGGCACCGGCGTGCACGTGACACTGCTGGCCCCCGGACCGGTGCGCACCCAGACGCCAAGCACCGACGAGGAATCCATCGTCGACAAGATGGTCCCCGACTTCCTGTGGCACTCCTCCCAGCGCGTCGCCGAAATGAGCCTGGATGCGTTGGCGCGCAACAAGATGCGCGTCGTCCCCGGGGCACTGTCGAAGGCCATGTCGGTGGCCGGCGGCTACAGCCCGCGCGCCATCGTCGCGCCCATCGTCGGCACCTTCTACGCGAAGCTGGGCGACGCCGAGTAGGCACCGAGGGATACAGTCGAGAACCGTGGAAGACAAACTGGTCTGGATCGACTGCGAGATGACCGGGCTGGACACCGGCACCGACAAACTCATCGAAATCGCCGCCCTGGTGACCGACAGCGACTTGAACATCCTCGGTGACGGCGTCGACGTGGTGATCCACGCCGGCGACGCCGCGCTCGCGGCCATGCCGCCGGTGGTGGTCAAGATGCACGCCGCCTCCGGTCTCACCGAGGAAGTACGTCGTTCGACGGTCACCGTGGCCGAAGCCGAGCAGATGGTGCTGGCGTATCTGCGCGAGCACATCCCCGGCGGCGGGGTGCCGCTGGCCGGCAACTCCATCGCCACCGACCGCGCCTTCCTGGCCCGCGACATGCCGGAGCTGAACAACTTCCTGCACTACCGGATGATCGACGTCAGCTCCATCAAGGAGCTGTGCCGCCGGTGGTTCCCGGCGATCTACTTCGGCCAGCCGGAGAAGGGACTGGCGCACCGCGCCCTCGCCGACATCCGCGAGTCGATCCGCGAGCTCCGCTACTACCGAAAAGTGGCCTTCGTGCCGGAGCCCGGCCCGGACGCCGACACGCTGACCGCGGCCGTCGCAGACCTCGGACCTGCGTAAACGACACCGAGGTAAGTCAATTGGAGTTCATCGGAGTTTGCGGCTAGAGTAAAGCCCTGGATCGGCGAGCAACGCGCAAGCGAAGCCGAAGATCCCGATGGTGAGTGTAGTTCAGTTGGTAGAGCACCAGGTTGTGATCCTGGCTGTCGCGGGTTCGAGTCCCGTCACTCACCCCGAAGGAAAATAGGCCCTGACCTGCCAACAAGCGGGTCAGGGCCTACTTCGTTTCGGTGCCGTGCAACGACGGAGGACCAACGTGGCAATGCCGTGGCTGCCCGCAGACGGCATAGCCGCCCACCTCGGGGTGGTCAGCGAGAGGCAAGGCGGCCGTCCGTGAGCCCGGAGAATCTGCAGGGCAAAGCGCGACACGATTGGTGCCCACCAGCACGGGATCAGCTCTTCGGCGCTGAGCCGAGGGATCACGACCCGCTACCCGCGCACGTACAGTCAATTGCGCGATGCCGATCGGTTCTCCGCGAAGCTCACCGAGTGAGCCTTTGCGCACTGGGGGAAAACGAGGTCACCGCGCATCTCCGGGAAGCCGTGGACACCGCTGCGATTGCGGATAGTCCCACTGCCGGTCGACCAATGCGCGTGGTTCTCATGGGCCGCACGATGGCCGGCAAGAGCACACTGCTTGCCGCACTGACGGGCGGATCGGCGGAGCGGATCGGGGTCGGCGCCCAGCGCACGTCCCGCGATGTGTTCGCAGCTCCCGCTCTCGATCTGCAGGATGTCGAGATCGTCGACACCCCCGGGGTGGGAGCCAAAGATGGTGCCGACGACGTCGCCCTCGCGATGGCCGAGGTCCCCGGCGCTGACCTTGTGCTGTGGGTAGCCAGCAACGACTCCTTCCAGGAGGAGACAGCTCAAGCGCTGCGAGCCGTAGCATTTCGAGGCAAGCCCGTGGTGGTCGCCTTGAACTGCCGAGCGAGTCTCTTCGACGAACTCGATCGTGAGGACTTCCTGGAAGATCCCACGTCTGTGTTCGATCAGTACCAAGGGCATTTCGACACGATTCGTGCTCACCTCGCAGCCGCCGGAGTCCGGCCGGTGGCCGAGGTGATGCTGCACGCCGAGGCAGCGCGCCAAGCCCGGACCGATGAACAGTTCGGCACGGCTCTCCAGAGTGCGAGCAGGGTCCAACACCTCGTGGCCACGCTTGAGCGCGAGGCACGGGTCCATCGGACCGCTCGCCGGGTACTGCGGACCACTGACGAGGTCCGCGTACAGGCCCAATCTCTGAGCGACACCCTGGCCGACAGCGAGCAACAGATTCGGGGACTGGTGCGTGTCGGGCGAGGGCTCCGCGAGGATCAGCAACTCCGCGCCGCACGGCTCGTGAACGCCTGCCAGCAGCGTATGGAGGACGACACGGTTCGCCTCGTTAGCCGGCGGCACGGATGGCACCAGAGCATCACCGACTTCGGGCCGCAGGTGTCGGAGAAATGGGTAGCAGAACAAGAATCACTCATCGACGAGATCGATCAGGCGGTGACCTCGCACCTCAACGAACTCTCCCGAGCCATCGCCGAGGCAAACAGCGCCGCCCAACAGGAGTGGTCAATGGCAATGCCAACCGCGTCCAGGATCGATGGACTGCACGACTTCCGAGGTATCTGGAAACGACGGGCTGCGGGCGCGGTCGTCAGTGCCGGCGGTGCGCTGGCTGCGGCGCTGTTGGGCGCCAAAGTCGGGGCGCTCGGCGGCGGCGCACTCGGGGGGCCGATCGGAGCGGGTGTCGGGCTGATCGTTGGCGGTATCGGCACCGCCGTGGTCAGCTCGCTGCGGAAGAAAGTCCAGTCCCTCTTCACCGGGAAAGGCAGAATTCTTGCGGAGAACCGAGAACTGCTGCGGGTTGAGATCGGCAACGTTCTTGAGGAGGTCGAGCGCCAGGCTCGCAGCCAGACCGAATCGCTCATCGGACGTATCCGCGCCGACCTGTCGTCCACCGCAGAGCAGCGGGCCGAGGCGGAGACAGCTGTGCTTGACGTAGCCGATCGCCTCGCAGGGCAACAGAAGCTCATCAGCGCCACCACCGCAGCGCTCGACCACGACACCGCTGTGTGCCTCCTCAGGGTGGATGGACGGCCGCGTCTGGCTGATGCGGTCAAGCGGGTCACGAGACTCTCCGGCGTCTGCATCGCGATGGAGGTGACTGAGCAATCCTTTGCGGAGTCGTGGCTCTTCCCACCGTCGTCCCCCGAGGTCATGACCTTCGGTCGTACCCCGCCTCCCGAGGTGCCCGGTGTGCGTGCCAGTTCATATGTACTCGGCCTCACGGAGCAAGTGCCCACGGCGCTGCGTTCGGACTCTGATCGAACCTCCGTCATTATCGAGGGACGTGTGCCCGAACCCGTCCTGGCCGCATGGTCAGCGACACTCTCAGACCATCTGGGCACCGAGGTCACCATCGTTCGCCCGACGACACTAGGAGCACCCCGACATGAATGACCTGCTATTTCACGCGGCCCCGGCCGCCGTAAGTCGGCTCTCCCAGCGCTTGACGGCACTGCTCGATCAGCTTCCATCGGACGAGCGCTCGAAGTTCCTCGGCCTGCTCGTCATTGACGAGCACGAACGTCCACGGATGGTTTTCACCGGCCAGTACAGCAGCGGGAAGTCAACGTTGATCAGGGCGCTGACCAACGAGGCCGCAGAGGTTGTCATCGACTCTGCCGTCGCGACCGATCAGGTCCAAGTGTTCGACTGGGACGGACTCGTCGACCTCGTTGATACGCCCGGGGTGCAAGCCGGCCTGTCTGATCACGACCGCCTGGCCGAAGACGCCCTCCGCAGCGCCGACCTCGTCCTGTTTGCTGTCACCGTCGATCTATTCGACGACGGATCGGTCGAGCATCTGCGCCACATCACCGAAGACCTGCGGAAGGCACCGCAGCTCGTGGTCGTCATTACCAAGAGCCGCACACTGCACGCCGCAGCAGGTGTGCGTGAGGCTGCGGTTCGCGCCGCACTCGGCACCTTCGCCGATCAAGTGCCGTGGGTCGAGTGTGATGCCAAGACCTACCTCGACGGCCTCCATGAGAACGATCAACTTCGCGCTAGCCGCCGCCTCGAGGCATCCGGCATGGCGGAAGTGACGGATGCGATCAACCGCATCGCGCGCGAGCGTGGGGAGCTGGCCCGCTTCTGTGTTCCTCTGCAGCAGATCGCGCTGGCCGCCGGAGAAGCGTCGGCCGCGCTCGCGGATGACCCAGACGAGCAAGCCATCCTCACCGTGCTGGCGCGACAGCGTAGAGCGCTGACGAATCGCCGTGGACTGCTGGAGTCGGCTCTCGAACGGGAGGCCTCCGAGTTTCGGTCAGCATGCATCCACGCTGTCGAGACACTGGCGGACGCGGCAGAGTCCATCGAGGAGTCGGAGAACCCCGATTGGTCCAAACTCGACGCAGCCTCCGACGCACTGAACACGAAGTTATCGGTGGCCAACCAGCGATTCACCGATGGAGTGCACACTGTCGTGAGTTCGCAACTCGCGGACTTCACCTCGGAGGTACGCGAGATTGAAGCCTCGCCCTACGCTCACCAGCTGCGAGAGCTGGAAGTCCAGGGTGTCGTCGAGGTTCAAGCCATCCCCGCCGACACCGGAATGGTGCACGACACCGGCCGTAAGCAGCGACGCAGGCCTACCTGGGGGCCGAAAGCGGCAGAACACCTCAAGGGCTTCCAGAAGGCCTGGGGCGCCGGCGACGGCCTCAAGCAAGCAGCCGGCAGCAGCGGTCATCAGATCGTGTACAAGGTCGGGAAGCTCGCGGGATGGAATTTCGAACCCTGGCAGGCCGTCCGCTGGGCGAACAACATCGGAAAGTTCGCAAAAGCCGGTGCCTTCGTCCTCCCGGTCGCGTTGGAAGCGTACGCAGTTGTGAGTGACGAGCGCGAGGAGGTGCGCGTTGCCAAAGAGAAGCTCCGCCGCCGGAACGCCCTGGTAGGTAGAGTATTGGCCCGATGCGACGACATCGCATGGTCGACGCTCACGCAGGTACGGATGGAACTCGACGCAGAGTTCGACGCCGCGGTGCGAGAGATCGACAACGTGAATGCGTCGGTACGTGCCAACCAGACCCTCCGCAGCGACCTCACTCGCGATCTAGGCGCGATCCAGTCGGAAGCGATTGAGATGCTCGACCGACTTGGGGAGACCTCGTAGCCCGCACGGTTCAGGTACTGACTAGAGTCGTTGACCTGGGGGCAGAGTTGCCCGACGCACTACTCGGCACCCCGATACGAGACCCCGAACCTGCTGCCCGCAGCTCGGAGTCTCACTCGCATCGGTGTGCCGAGGAGGTCTGTTGTCCGTCGTCGAACGTCTGGACCGCTTTCACCGTCGCTTCCCCAAGACCGGCTTTCCCCTGGCCGTCGCCTATAAGTTCTTCGACGATCAGGGCGGCTACCTCGCCGCATTGATCACCTACTACGGGTTCGTCTCGCTGTTCCCGCTGCTGCTGCTGTTCACCACCATTCTGGGTTTCCTCCTGGAGAACAATCCCGGCCTGCGGGACCAGATCGTGAGCTCGACGATGAGCGAGATCCCGGTGATCGGCGGGCAGCTGAACGACCCGGCGGCCCTCAGCGGCGGCACCACCGCGGTCCTCATCGGCCTGATCGGCGCGCTCTACGGCGGGCTCGGCGTGGCCGTGGCATCGCAGAACGCGATGAACGCCGTCTGGGACGTGCCGCGCAACAGTCGACCCAACCCGATCAAGGTCCGCCTGCGGGGACTGGTCCTGCTGTTCACCGTGGGGCTGTCGATGGTCGCCCTCGTCGCGATCAGCATCGTGGCCGCGTCGTTCGACGTGACCGGCCTCGGCGACCTGTTCACCCGCGTCGGCACCGCGCTCCTGGCGCTCGGCGTCTTCACCTTCGCCTTCATGTTCGGCACCGCCCGCAAGGTCCGCGTGTTCGACGTGTTGCCCGGCGCGGTGATCGCCGCCGCCGGCTGGCAGCTGCTCGAGCACTTCGGCGGCTACTACATCGCGCACGTGATCGCGCGCACCGAGAAGATCAACGGCGTCTTCGCGATGGTCCTCGGCCTCATCGCCTTCATCTACCTGGCCGCCGCCCTGGTGGTGGTCTGCCTGGAGGTCAACGCCGTCCGCGTGGACAAGCTGTACCCGCGCGCCCTGCTGACCCCGTTCACCGACGACGTCGACCTGACCGAGGGCGACGAGAAGGCCTACCGGCAACTCGCCCAGGCCCAGCGGCAGAAGGGCTTCGAGACCATCGAGGTCACGTTCGATAATCCGCGCTCCAAGCCGTAGGCTGGCGGGGCGTTCGCAGCGCGCACGCCGACCGGGACGACCCGGCCGCTTCCTTCCTCGCGGGGACGACCCCGCCCGGAGTGGACCCACTCGTGAAAGACCTCGCACGCATCGTGCTCGGCTGGGGCGCCGTCGTCGCGCTCGCGCTCTCCCGCGATCTCCTCGCCCCGCCGACATCCGCACCGATCCTGATCACCGCCCTGATCGCCATCGTCGCCGTCATCGTGGTCGCCGCCTTCGGCGTGGTGACCCAGGCCGAGGCGCTCGCCCACCGGCTCGGCGATCCCTACGGCACGCTGATCCTCACCCTGTCCATCGTGCTGATCGAGGTGGTGCTGATCTCGGCGATCCTGCTGGGGCCGGGCGAGCATCCCACGATCGCCCGGGACTCGGTGATGGCCGTGTCGATGATCATCCTGAACCTCGTCGTCGGCGTCGCCCTGGTGGTCGGCGGCCTGCGCCGGCGCGGCCGCCTCACCGTGAATCGGCGCGGCGTCGGCGTCTACCTCGCCCTGCTGGTGGCGCTCACCGTGGTGGCCTTCGCGCTGCCGAAGGCGATCGGCGACGACGGCGCCTACTCGACGTCGCAGGCCGTCGTCGTCGCGGTCGGCACGCTCGGGTTGTACGTCTCCTTTCTGTACCGCCAGACCGGACCGGACGCCGACGCCTTCCGTGAACCGGCGGCCGCCGCGACGCCCACGCACCCGCCGATCGGCGACGTGTGGGCCGCGCATCGCCGCGAGATCCTCACCCGAATCACCGTCTTGGTGGTCACCGCGATCCCCATCGTGCTGCTGTCCCACGACATGGCGAGCCTGCTCGACGACGGCCTCGGCCGGCTCGGCGCGCCCGCCCCGCTGGCGGGCCTGTTGATCGCCGCCATCGTCTTCCTGCCGGAGTCGTTGACCGCGATCCGCGCGGGAGCGGCCGGCGAGATGCAGCGGGTGAGCAATCTGTGCCACGGCGCCCTGGTCTCCACCGTCGGCCTCACCATTCCGGCGGTCCTGGTGATCGGCCTCGTCACCGGACAGACGGTGGTGCTCGGCGAGTCGACGGCGAACCTGATGGTGCTCGGCGTATCGCTGGCGCTGTCGGTCGTGACCTTCACCGCCCGCCGGCTCACCGCCTGGCACGGAGCCGCACACCTGCTGGTCTTCGCCGCCTACGGGGCCGTGCTACTGGCATGACAGAACTATTGGGCGGACAGATCCTGGACGCTCGCGAGGTCGGCGACCTGCCGCGCCAGACGCACATCGGCGGTGGTGAGGCCGCCGACGTCGTGTGTGGTCACCGACAGACCGACGGTGCCGTACCGGAAATCCAGGTCGGGGTGGTGGTTGAGAGCCTCGGCGGCCGCCACGATGTCGGCGACGAAGGCCAGCCCCCGCACCATCGACCCGGTGCGATAGTCGGCGCGCAGGTGGTCGTTCTCGACGCGCCACCCCGGCGGGAGCTGCTCGGCGGCCTCGGCTTCGGACAGTGGACGCGGATCGGTGCTCATCTTCCCCACCGTAACCTCCTCGCGCCGCCGCCGTGGGCGTACCGACGGCGGTCGGCGCGCCTGAACATCCCCCGGTCCGCCCGACCGCGCCCGCGGTGGGTAACACTGGAGACCATGAGTCCGGATTCGCCCGAACCCGCCGACGACACCGTCCTCTCGTGGCTCGACGCCGCGCCGTGGCTCGATGAGCTACGCAGCGATCCGGAGTTCTTCTGGCTCGACGACCAGCCCGCCGACACCGATCCGGAGGTGGCCCGCGCGCACTGCGACCTGATCGCGGTCCTGGTGGTGGAGACGCAGGCCTCCACCCCGATCGGCGAGCTGCTGCCGCTGCTGCCCGGCGGCGTCGATCTCATCCCGGATCCGAACCTGCCCACCCGCACCGCGAACTGGCTGCTGGCCTCCTCCACGTTCACCACCGACCGCATTCGCGACGTGACGACCTCCGCGATTCTCGCCAGCCGCGGCATGGGCATGGGATCGGTGCTGCCGCTGCTGAGCCGCCTGGTGAAGCTGTCCACGCACGCCGATCGAGTGGGCGGCGACCATTCCGATGCCCGCCGCCGGGCCGTCGACGATGTGGTGCGCGATCTGGAGATCATCGCCCGGTGGCGGTACGCGACCGGGGACCAGACCACGCCGCTGCTCGACGCACTACCGGCCGCCGCGCCGTCGGTGGCCCACGACGCACACCGTCGACTGCACGCGCTCACCGCGGCCGGTCCGCTGGTCGCCGCGGCGGCCGCCGCGAACGTCGCCGACCAGCTCAGCGAACGACTGGCCGCGCTCGCCGACCGTGACCGCGAGGTCTTCGTCGAACGTCGTCTCACCGACGATCGGACGCCGCTCGAGGAGATCGGCGAACGCTACGGCGTCTCCCGCGAACGCGTACGACAGTACGAGGCCCGCGGCCTCGACGACCTGTACGCCTGGGTGGAGGGCAGCTCCGACGCGCAGTTCCTCATCGAGTCGGCGGTGGTGATCACCGACGCGGTCCGGCCGCTCGACGACCTGCTCGCCGCGCTGCCCGCGATCGGCGAGGAGGTGACCGCGGTGGGCCGACCCCTGTGGCGGGTTCTGGTCGGTATCGGAGCGCCGTTCGAAGTCGACGGCGTCTGGGCGGCCTCCCCCACGCTGTCCGCCGCCCGCGACCAGACCACCGCGCTGCTCGACGCCCACGCCGACGAGTACGGCGTGGTGGACCCGGCGGTGTTCGCCGACCTGACCCGCGCCGCCCTGCCCGACGAGACCCCGGACTGGCGGACCGACTGGGCGGCCGAGGTCGGCGCGGTGGTCTACCGCGACCGGATCCTGACCCGCACCGGCACCATCGAGGACTACGCCGCGGCCCTGCTGTCGATTCACGGTGCGCCGATGACCCCCGAGGAGTTGGTGGCGGCGTTCCACGTGCAGCGCTCGGCCCGGTCGATGGTCAACCAGATGACCGGGGACGAGCGCTTCATCCGGGTCAGCCGCAGCCAGTGGGGCCTGCGCGCGTGGGGCGGTCGCGAATACGCCACCATCCGCGCGGCCATCGGCGACCTGCTCGACGACCTCGGCGGCAGCGCACCGCTGGAGGTGCTCGTCGACCAGCTCGCTCCGCGCTTCGACGTGAAGCCGGCGAGCGTCGTGGCCTATGCCGCGGCCCCGCCGTATCGCACCGACGACGGCGTCGTGACCCGCGCCGACGGTGCTCCGCAGCCGCGGAAGTCCCCCGCCCAGACGCGCCACCTCTACCGCGTCGGCCGGGCGTGGAAGCTGCGGGTCACCGTCAACGCCGAGCACCTGCGCGGCAGCGGCTCTCCCCTGCCGATCGCACTGACCACCGCATTGGCGTTGGAGCACGGCGAGACGCGCCAGCTGTCGTCGGCGCGCGGGGCGCAGCCGGTGTCGTGGACCTCGCTGCAGCCCAACCTCGGCAGCATCCGCCGGTTCTTCGCCGATGCGGCCGACGATCCGCCCGGCGAGGCCTTCTTCGTCTTCACCGACGACGGCGCGTTCGACGTCGAACCCGCGGTGCTCGACGCCGAACGGCCGACCGACCGGCTGCTCGCCGCCGTGGGCGCGACCGATGCCGACCCCGCGACGGCCTCGACGATTCTGGCCGTCGCCGTCGGACTGCCCGAGGACGCGTCGACCGACGAACTGCGGGCGGCGCTGCTCGCCCGCGGCGAATCCGATCTCGCGGCACTGCTGGCCCCCTGACGTCGTCGCCGTGTGCAACAGTTGACACAGTCCCCGGTTCCCACCCATGGTGCCGTCCCGAGAAGAGAGGCCGCCTCATGCCGCCGCGCCGCCGATCTGCGAACACCGGATCGCTGACCACCGAAGACCTCGCGGTCCTCGCTGCCGCCGTCGCCGAAGGACGACGTGCCACGGTGTACCTGGTGGAGGGCACCCCGAGTCTCGGGTTGGAGCCGGGCAGTTCCGCGCGGGTGATCTCCGTGGACGGTCAGACCGTGGTGGTCCGCCCCCGCGGCGTCGACGACGAACTGCCCTTCGAGGCCGACGAACTCCGGCGCAGCAAGAATCCGCCGCCCGCCCCCGCCCCGAAGAAGACGGCGCCCGCGAAGAAGGCGGCGGCGCCGCCGACTCCTGCTCCGCCGTCCGCAGCGCCGACGCCCGCACCGGTACGAGCCGCCCCGATCAAGAGTGCTCAGCCCAAGCGCGCGCCGGCCAAGGCGAGCGCGCCCAAGTCGGTGACCGTGACGCTGCACGGCGCCCCGGACAACACCTGGTCGGTGGCCGTCGCGCGCGGTGCCCGCAAGCCGCAGCGCGCCCGACCGGTGTCCCCGGATGCGGTGGAGGCGGCGGTCGCCGGGCTCGGCGATCCGTCGTCGCTCGAGGCCGTCACCGCGCTGTTGCACGCGGCCCGGGAGGAGGCGCGGCAGCGGGTGGACGCCCTCAGTCGTGAGCTCGAGGAGGCCCAGCAGGCGCTGGCGGCGCTCACCGAATCCGGTCCGCGTCGGACCCCGCTGACATAGTGGGTGGCATGCGATCGACCTGCTCCGTCTACATCGACACCGGCTACCTCCTGGCCTCGGCCGCCACCCGGGTCACCGGTACGTCGCTGCGCAGCGGCATCCACGTGGAGTACCGCCGGCTCATCGATTCCCTGGTGGCGTTGGCGCAGGACCATTCGGGCCTACCGCTGCTCCGCGTGCACTGGTACGACTCGGCGCACAACGGGGTGCCGGACGCGCAGCAGCAGCGCATCGGCGAACTCGCGAAGGTGAAGCTGCGACTCGGACGCTTCGGTTACGAGGGCGTCCAGAAGGGCGTCGATCTGCGGATCGGCCTGGACCTGGTGACGCACGCGCGCAACAAGACCTCCGACGTGTTCTTCCTGGTCAGCGGCGACGACGATCTGACCGAAGCCGTCGAGGAGGCGCAGGCGCACGGCGTGCAGGTGGTCCTGTTCGCCGTACCGGTGAACGGCACTCGACCGCACGGCGTGAACCGCCATCTGATCCGCGCGGTCGACGATCTGCACGTGATCGACGGCGCGATCATCGACGACGCCGCACTCAAGGTGGAGCTCGACGCCGCCCCGGTGGTGCCCACCGAACCGGCGCCGGCGGCGGAGGCCACACCGGCACCCAAGCCCGGTCCGTCACCGCGCGACCTGGCGACCTCCCGCCCCATTCCGGCACCGGCCAAGGCGCCCGCACCGGTCCTGGCGTACACCTCCGCGACCGGCACCACCAGTTACGTGGCCGCCGAATACGACGCGACGCCGTGCGACGAGGCCGCCGAAGCCCTCACCGCGGAGCTGGCCGATCAGATCGCCGATCGAGTGCTCACGTCGTTCCTGACCAGTTCTGACGAGAAGGCCAAGGCGGCGCTGGCGCTGTCCCGGCCGTCGATCCCCCGGGACATCGACCGCGCCCTGCTGCTCGACGCGTGCGAGGCGATCGACGTCTACGACCTCCCCGAGCAGGCGCGCTATCGCCTCCGGACCCGGTTCTGGGATCGGTACGACGCGAACGCGGCGGGCTGACTCAGACGGCCCACGGGGGCGGTCGAGGCGCGGGCTCAGTCGGCGAGAAAGTCGCGCTGGAAGATCGCCATCCGCGTGACGTCCTGGTAGGCGCCGTCGGCGAAGTACTCCTCGCGGAGCACGCCCTCGCTGACGAAGCCGGCCTTCTCGTAGACGTGGATCGCCGCCGCGTTGGCGTTGTCCACCAGCAGGTAGACCTTGTGCATGTTCAGGATCGCGAACGCGTAGTGCAGCACCGACCGGGTGGCGGCGCCGGCGTAGCCGTTGCCCTGACTGTCCGGGGCGACGATGATCTGGAACTCGCAATTGCGGTGGCGCACATCGATGTTGACCAGTTCGACGATGCCGCAGCGGCGCCCGGCGTCGTCGATCACGAAGCGCCGTTCGGTCTCATCGTGCAGGCGCTGGTTGTACCGGTCTTCCATCGCCGCCAGCGAATAGGTCGGTTCGACGAACCAGTAGCGCATCACCTCCGGGTCGTTGAACAGCCCGTGAACGAAGGGCAGATCCGCTCGCTCCAGCGTGCGCAGCGCAGCCGTCATCGGCCGTCTCCTCTTCTGTCGGGGGCCGATACCGGACCGACCCGTTGATTCCAGCCTAAGCCCCCCGCCCGCGGACATCGTCGCAGTAGGGTCGGCCACATGACACGGCCTACCGGCGACGGGGTGGTCCTCCGCGTCCTGATCTACTCCGACGACCACCGCACCCGCGCGCACGTGCGCGGCGCGCTGGGCCCACGGGTGGATCCGGACCTGCCGGAGCTGGAGTTCCTGGAGGTGGCCACCGCCCCCATCGTGCTCGCCGAGCTCGACACCGGCACGGTGGATCTGGTGATCCTCGACGGCGAGGCCGCGCCGTTCGGCGGGCTCGGACTGGCCAAGCAGCTGCGCGACGAGTACGAGCCGTGCCCGCCGCTGCTCGTATTGATCGCCCGCACCGCCGACCGGTGGCTCGCCGACTGGTCTCGCGCCGACGCGAGCGCGACGCTTCCGGTGGATCCGATCGCGCTCTCGCGCGAGGTCACCGCACTGCTGCGTCGCGGCACCGCCCGCGGGTGAGCGTTTCTTCCCCACGAACCGCCCGACCGTGACTAGTGTGTGTGGCAAGTCACAGGCGTGGTCCTGATCACGCGGATGCAGTGAAATCGGTTGCGGCACAAGGAGGACTGATCGGGGATGAATGGGTACGCACCGATCCTGATGCTTGGTGCCGTAGCTCTCGCCTTCGCCCTGGTCTCGGTGGTTCTCGCGGCCGTCGTCGGCCCTCGACGCCACAACCGCGCCAAGCTGGAAGCCTACGAATGCGGCATCGAACCGCTGCCGCCGACGGCCGGGATGGTGCAGCGATTTCCGGTGAAGTACTACCTCACCGCCATGCTGTTCATCATCTTCGACATCGAGATCGTCTTCCTCTATCCGTGGGCGGTGGCCGCCGACAGTCTCGGCTGGTTCGGCCTCCTCGCCGTCGGCCTGTTCCTGGTCAACGTCTCGGTCGCCTACGCCTACGAATGGCGGCGCGGCGGACTGCGGTGGGACTGAGCGGAGAGGGACCGAACCGATGGGAATCGAAGAACAACTGCCCGGCGGCTTCCTGCTGACCACCGTCGAGAAGCTCGCCGGTTACATGCGGAAGGGCTCGCTGTGGCCGGCCACCTTCGGGCTGGCCTGCTGCGCGATCGAGATGATGGCCACCACGTCCGGCAAGTACGACCTGGCGCGCTTCGGCATGGAGGCCTTTCGCGCCTCCCCGCGCCAAGCCGATCTGATGATCGTCGCCGGCCGGGTGAGCCAGAAGATGGCGCCGGTGCTCCGCCAGATCTACGACCAGATGGCCGAGCCGAAGTGGGTCCTCGCGATGGGCGTGTGCGCCTCCTCCGGCGGCATGTTCAACAACTACGCGATCGTGCAGGGCGTGGACCACGTGGTGCCCGTCGACATCTACCTGCCGGGCTGCCCGCCGCGGCCGGAGATGCTGCTGAACGCCATCCTCGCCCTGCACGAGCAGATCGCCGCCGAACCGCTCGGCGTGCACCGCGAGCAGGCCGCCCGGGCCGCCGAGCGCGCCGCGCTGTCGGCTCCGACCACACTGGAGTTGAAGGGGCTGCTCCGGTGAGCGGGCTGTTCGGGCCGCCCGGCACCGGCGACACCTCCGGATTCGGCGGACTGCGCACCACGGTGGCGCTGCCGCGCACGGCGGAGCGGCCGTACGGTGGCTGGTTCGACGAGGTGGTCGACGAGCTGATCACCGGTCTCCGCGCCCGCGACGTGGACCCGGAGGCCGCGCTGGAGCAGGTGGTGATCGACCGGGACGAGCTGACGCTGGTGGTGGCCCGCCGCCACCTGCCCGCCGTGGCCGCGACGCTGCGCGACGAACCGCTGCTCCGTTTCGAACTGTGCCTCGGCGTGAACGGCGTGCACTATCCGGAGCGGTCCGGCCGCGAACTGGCCGCGGTGTATCCGCTGCGGTCGATCACGCACAACCGGCTGCTGCGGGTGGAAACGTCGGCGCCGGACGCCGACCCGCGCGTCCCGAGCCTGGTGGCCGTCTACCCCACCAACGACTGGCACGAGCGCGAGACCTACGACTTCTTCGGCATCGTCTTCGTCGGCCATCCGTCGCTCACGCGGATCGAGATGCCCGACGACTGGGAAGGGCATCCGCAGCGCAAGGACTACCCGCTCGGCGGCATCCCGGTGGAGTACAAGGGCGCCACCGTGCCGCCGCCGGACCAGCGGAGGTCGTACCGGTGACCCCGCAGAACTACACCGTCAGCGGCCGGGACTGGACCGACCTGGTCGACGCCCTCGCCGACCGCGAGGTGGCCGACGAACGCATCGTGGTCAACATGGGCCCGCAGCACCCGTCCACGCACGGCGTGCTGCGGCTGATCCTGGAGATCGAGGGCGAGACGGTCACCGAGGCGCGGTGCGGCATCGGCTATCTGCACACCGGCATCGAGAAGAACCTGGAGTACCGGAACTGGACCCAGGGCGTCACCTTCGTGACGCGCATGGACTATCTCGCACCGTTCTTCAGCGAGACCGCCTACTGCCTCGGCGTGGAGAAGCTGCTGGGCATCACCGACCACATCCCGCCCCGCGCCACCGCCGTCCGGGTCCTGCTGATGGAACTCAACCGGATCAGCTCGCACCTGGTCGCCCTGGCCACCGGCGGCATGGAACTGGGTGCGGTGACCCCGATGTTCCTCGGCTTCGGCGCCCGCGAAACCATCCTCGACCTGTTCGAGGAGATCACCGGCCTCCGCATGAATCACGCCTTCATCCGCCCCGGCGGTCTGGCCGCGGATCTGCCCGACGGCGCGGTGGAGTCCATCGCCGCGGTGCTCGACGGGCTGCCCGCCCAGATCGCCGACGTGGAAGCGCTCCTCACCCACAATCCGATCTGGAAGGCGCGCACCCGCGGCGTCGGCTACCTCGATCTGACCGGCGCGATGGCGCTCGGCATCACCGGGCCGGTGCTGCGGTCCACCGGGCTGCCGCACGATCTGCGCAAGGCCGCCCCCTACTGCGGCTACGAGAACTACGAGTTCGACGTCGTCACCGACACGGCGTGCGACTCCTACGGCCGCTACCTGATCCGCGTGCAAGAGATGTACGAGTCGATCACGATCGCGCGGCAGGCGTTGGCCGCGCTCGAGCCCGGTCCGGTGAGGGTCGACGACGGCAAGCTGGCCTGGCCTGCCGACCTGACCGTCGGCCCCGACGGCCTGGGTAATTCGCCCGCGCACATCGCCGAGATCATGGGCGGCTCGATGGAGTCGCTGATCCACCATTTCAAGCTGGTGACCGAGGGCATCCGTGTCCCGGCCGGGCAGTGCTTCGTGGCGCTGGAGGCCCCGCGCGGCGAACTCGGGGTGCACGTGGTCTCCGACGGCGGCACCCGGCCCTACCGCGTGCACTTCCGCGATCCGTCGTTCACCAACCTGCAGGCGGTGGCCGCGATGTGCGAGGGCGGTCTGGTGGCCGACGTGATCACCGCCGTGGCCAGTATCGACCCGGTGATGGGAGGCGTCGACCGATGAGCGAGCCGATCCCCCCGTCCCGGATCCCCCTGTCGGTGACCCCGACGTTCTCCACCGCGCCCGCGGAGCCGCCCATCGCGTTCGGCGGGCCGGAGCGGTACGACGACGACGTGGCGGCCGCCCTGGCCGCCGAGGCCGGTCCGATCGTCGCGCGCTATCCGCAGTCCCGGTCGGCGCTGCTGCCGCTGCTGCACCTGGTGCAGAGCCACGACGGCTACGTGACCCGCGCCGGGATCGACTTCTGTGCTCGCACCCTGGAATTGACTCGCGCGCAGGTGGCCGGAGTCGCCACCTTCTACACGATGTATCGGCGCGAGGAGACCGGCACGCACCTCGTCGGGGTGTGCACCACCACGCTGTGCGCGGTGCTCGGCGGCGACGCGATCCTGGCCGAGCTGACCGACCGCCTGGGCATCGCCGTCGGCGAGACCACCGACGACGGGGCGGTGACCCTGGAGCGCGTGGAGTGCAACGCGGCCTGCGACTTCGCGCCGGTGGTGATGGTCAACTGGGAGTTCTTCGACAATCAGACGCCCGAGTCCGCGCAGCAGCTGGTGCGGGATCTGCGGGACGGGAACCCGGTGGCGCCCAGCCGCGGGGCGCCGTCGCTGTGCACGTTCCGCCAGGCCGCGCGTCTGCTGGCCGGGGTGCCGGAACAGGAGCAGCGATGATCACCGTCGACCTGCCGTCGAGCGTCCCCGAACCCGCCGAGCCACCCGTGCTCAGCAGGCACTGGGACGACGAGCAGTCGTGGACGCTGCCGAACTACTTGCGCCGCAACGGATACCAGGGCCTCAAGGCGGCGCTGCGGATGCGTCCCGACGAGGTGATCGAACTGGTGAAGACCTCCGGGTTGCGCGGCCGCGGCGGCGCCGGCTTCCCGGTCGGCACCAAATGGTCGTTCATTCCGCAGGACACCCCGGCCCCGCACTACCTGGTGGTCAACGCCGACGAGTCCGAGCCGGGCACCTGCAAGGACATGCCGCTGATGCTGGCGTCCCCGCACATGCTGATCGAGGGCATCGCGATCGCCGCGTACGCCATCCGCGCCCGGCACGCCTTCGTCTACGTCCGCGGCGAGGTGGCCTCGGTGGTGCGTCGGCTGCGCGCCGCGGTGGCCGAGGCCTACGACGCCGGGCTGCTGGGCCGCCAGGTGCTGGGCTCGGGTCTGGATCTGGAGCTGGTGATCCACGCCGGGGCGGGCGCCTACATCTGCGGCGAGGAGACCGCGCTGCTCGACTCGCTGGAGGGTCGGCGCGGGCAGCCGCGGCTGCGGCCGCCGTTTCCGGCGACGGCCGGTCTGTACGCGAGTCCCACCGTGGTCAACAACGTCGAGTCCATCGCGAGCGTCCCGGCGATCCTGCGCAACGGCACCGACTGGTTCCGCTCGATGGGCACCGAACGCTCCCCCGGCTTCACCCTGTATTCGCTGTCCGGGCACGTGGCCCGCCCCGGGCAGTACGAGGCCCCGCTCGGCGTGACGCTGCGCGAGCTCCTCGAACGCGCCGGCGGTATCCGCGCCGGGCACACCCTCAAGTTCTGGACGCCGGGCGGATCGTCGACCCCCATGTTCACCGCCGAACACCTGGACGTGCCCCTCGACTACGAGGGCGTCGGCGAGGCGGGCTCCATGCTCGGCACCAAGGCGCTGCAGATCTTCGACGACACCGTCTGCGTGGTGCGGGCGGTGACGCGGTGGACCGAGTTCTACGCCCACGAGTCGTGCGGCAAGTGCACGCCCTGCCGCGAGGGCACCTACTGGTTGGTGCAGATGATGCGCCGCCTGGAGTCCGGCGACGCCAGCGAAGCGGATCTGACGACGTTGGTCGACATCACCGAATCCATCGTCGGCAAAGCCTTCTGCGCGCTCGGCGACGCGGCCGGCGCGCCGATCATGAGCTCGCTCGAGTACTTCCGCGACGAGTACCTCGCCCACTTCCCCGGCGGCTGCCCGTTCGATCCGGCCCGCGCCACCGCCTTCGCCGACGGCGGCCCGCGGTGACCGCCCCGGACCCGGTCACCCTGACCATCGACGACGTGGAGGTCACCGTGCCCGCGGGCACCCTGGTGATCCGCGCCGCCGAGCTGGCCGGCATCGAGATCCCGCGCTTCTGCGACCATCCGCTGCTGGCCCCGGTCGGCGCGTGCCGCCAGTGCCTGGTGGAGATCAGCGGGCAACGCAAGCCGATGGCCTCCTGCACCATCCCGGTGGCGCAGGACATGGTGGTGCGCACCCAGCACACCTCCGCCGAGGCCGAACGCGCGCAGAGCGGTGTGATGGAGCTGCTCCTGATCAACCATCCGCTGGACTGCCCCACCTGCGACAAGGGCGGCGAATGCCCGCTGCAGAACCAGGCCGTGTCGGCCGGGCGACCGCAGTCCCGGTTCACCGGCACCAAGCGGATCTACACCAAGCCGGTGCCGCTGTCGCCGGCCATCCTCCTCGACCGGGAACGCTGCGTGCTCTGCGCGCGCTGCACCCGGTTCGCCGACGAGATCGCCGGCGACCCGCTGATCGAACTCGCCGACCGCAGCGCGCTGGAACAGGTCAGCGTCTACGCCGACGAGCCCTTCGACTCGTACTTCTCCGGCAACACCGTGCAGATCTGCCCGGTCGGGGCGCTCACCGGCACCGCGTACCGGTTCCGGGCCCGCCCCTTCGACCTGGTCTCCACCCCGAGCGCGTGCGAGCACTGCGCGGCCGGCTGCGCGCAGCGCACCGATCATCGCCGCGGCACCGTGCTGCGCAGGCAGGCCGGCGACGACCCCGAGGTCAACGAGGAGTGGAACTGCGACAAGGGGCGCTGGGCGTTCACCTACGCCGATGCGCCCGACCGCCTGCGGGTGCCGCTGGTGCGCGGCGAGGACGGCGCGCTGGCGCCCGCGTCCTGGGCGCACGCGCTGGCGGTGGCGGCGCGCGGGCTGACCGGTGCGGGGGCCCGGGCCGCGATGCTGGTGGGCGGTCGGGCCACCGTCGAAGACGCCTACGCCTACGGCAAGTTCGCCCGCACGGTGCTGCACACCAACGACGTCGACGTCCGGATCCGCAGCCACAGCGCGGAGGAGACCGACTTCCTGGCGGCGCACGTCGCGGGCACCGGCATCGGCGTCACCTACGCGCAGGTCGAGGCCGCGCCGGTGGTGGTCCTGGCCGGGCTGGAACCGGAGGAGGAGTGCCCGATCCTGTATCTGCGCCTCCGAAAGTCGGTGCGCCGCAATGGGATGACGGTGATCGCGCTGGCGCCGTGGCGGACGCCCGGTGCGGACAAGACCGCAGCGACGGTGCTGCCGTGCCTGCCCGGCGAGGAGGCGGCACTGCTGGCCTCGGAGCACGTGCGCGCACAGCTCGCCGTTCCGGGCGCGGTGCTGCTGGTCGGCGAACGTCTCACCGATGCCCCCGGCGCGCTGACCGCCGCGATCGACGCGGCGGCGGCGACCGGCGCGGGCTTCGCCTGGGTGCCGCGGCGCGCCGGTGAGCGGGGCGCGCTGGACGTGGGCGTCGCACCGAATCTGCTGCCCGCCGGACGGCCGGTGACCTCCGAGCGGGCCCGCCGCGACCTGGCCGCCGTCTGGGGCGTCGTGCCACCGGCCGAGCCGGGCCGGGACACCGCGCAGATCCTGGACGCGCTGGCCGACGGCGCGCTGACCGCGGTGGTCACCGGCGCGGTGGACCTGGACGATCTGCCCGATCCGGCAGCGGGTCGTCGTGCCCTGCGCGACGCCTTCGTCGTGTCGCTGGAGCAGCGGCCGTCGTCGGTCACCGAGTTCGCCGACGTGGTGTTCCCGGTGGCCGCCGTCGCCGAGAAGGCGGGCACCTTCGTCGACTGGGAAGGCCGCCCGCGGGGCTTCGAGGCGGCGCTGCCGGCCGCGGCCGACGGTCGCGCGACACTCTCCGATCATCGGGTGCTGCACGCGCTAGCCGCCGCGGTCGACGTGGACCTGCATTGCGACAGCGCGGCGGACATCCACCGCGAGTTCGCGGCCATCGGGCCGTGGGACGGCGAGCGGGTGGTCCCGGCGCCGGTGGCCGCGGCAGAATCGTCCGATACCGCCCCGCGCCGCACCGGCACCTTCGTGCTGGCCACGTGGCGGATGCTGCTCGGCGCGGGGCGGCTGCAAGAGAACGAACCGCACCTGGCCGGGACGGCGCGGCGTCCCGTCGTGCGTCTGTCCCCCGCCGCCGCGGCCGCCCTCGAGCTGCGCGACGGCGACGCCGTGACCTGCTCCACCGACCGCGGCGAGGTGACCCTGCCGTTGGCGATCACCGACATGCCCGACCGCGCGGTGTGGCTGCCGATGAACGCCCCCGGTGCCACCGTGCCCACCCGACTCGGCGGTCGCGCCGGGATCGACGTCCAGGTGCGGGCGGCGCGATGACCTACGCCGCCGAGTTCCCCGACCTGGCCGACTTCGGCCGCGATCCCTGGTGGCTGATGGCGGCCAAGGCGATCGGTATCTTCGCCTTCCTGGTGCTCACCGTGCTGATCGCGATCCTCGCCGAACGCAAGATCATGGCGCGCATGCAGAAACGCCTCGGCCCGAACCGGGTCGGCTGGCACGGGATCCTGCAGAGCCTGGCCGACGGCGTGAAGCTGGCCCTCAAGGAGGGCATGACGCCGTTCGGCGTGGACAAGGTGCTGTATCTGCTGGCCCCGGTCATCGCGGTGGTGCCCGCGTTCATGGCGTTCGCGGTGATCCCGATGGGGCCGTCGGTGTCGGTCTTCGGCCACCACACGCCGCTGCAGTTGACCGATCTGCCGGTCGCCGTGCTGTACGTCCTGGCCATCACGTCCATCGGGGTGTACGGCATCGTGCTGGCCGGCTGGTCGTCGGGCTCCACCTATCCGCTGCTCGGCGGGCTGCGGTCCACCGCCCAGGTGATCTCCTACGAGATCGCGATGGGGTTGAGCTTCGCCGCGGTCTTCCTGCTCTCGGCCACCATGTCGACGTCGGGCATCGTCGCCGGGCAGGCCGGTCGCTGGTACGTGCTGGTGCTGTTGCCGTCGTTCGTGATCTACGCGATCTCGATGGTCGGCGAGACCAACCGCGCGCCCTTCGACCTGCCCGAAGCCGAGGGCGAGCTGGTCGGCGGCTTCCACACCGAGTACTCGTCGCTCAAATTCGCCATGTTCATGCTCGCCGAGTACATCAACATGGCGACGGTGTCGGCGCTGGCCACCACCCTGTTCCTGGGCGGCTGGCAGATCCCGTGGCCGCTGAGCCTGATCGGCGGCCTCAACTCCGGGTGGTGGCCGCTGCTGTGGTTCGTCATCAAGATGTGGTGCTTCCTGTTCGTCTTCATCTGGCTGCGCACCACGCTGCCGCGGCTGCGCTACGACCAGTTCATGAAGCTGGGCTGGAAGGTGCTGATCCCGTTCGCCCTCGGGTGGGTGATGGTGGTCGCGGTGATCGCCGAGGCCACCCGCGGCATGGCCGCGTGGACGTCTGGGCTGATCTTCGGCGGGGTCGGCCTGGTGGTGACCGCACTGATGGTGGTGGCCATCGGCCGCGTCGTCGGCGCCACGTCGTCGACGGTCCCCGATCCGGTGCCGCCCGACCCGACCGCCCCGTTCGATCCGTTCGCCGGCGGCTTCCCGGTGCCGCCGCTCCCCGGACAGGTCCTGCCGCCAGCGAAGGAGGCCACCGATGTCTGACTCGCCGAAGAGCTCACGACTGCCCAAGAGTGTCGCCGGTTTCGGTCTCACCTTCGGTTCCATGTTCCACGAGCCGATCACCGAGGAGTACCCGGAGCAGAAGACGCCGACCGCGGCCCGCTATCACGGCCGCCATCAACTCAATCGGTACGACGACGGCCTGGAGAAGTGCATCGGCTGCGAACTGTGCGCGTGGGCGTGCCCCGCCGACGCGATCCTCGTCGAGGGCGCGGAGAACACCGAGGCCGAGCGCTATTCGCCGGGCGAACGGTACGGCCGCGTCTACCAGATCAACTACCTGCGGTGCATCGGCTGCGGGCTGTGCGTGGAGGCGTGCCCCACCCGCGCGCTGACGATGACCGACGACTACGAGATGACCGGCCCCAGCCGGGCCGGAATGATCTACGAGAAGGACCAGCTCCTCGCGCCGCTCTCCGACGGCATGGACGCGCCGCCGCATCCGATGGCGCCGGGCACCCGGCCGGAGAACTACTATCGCGGCGAAGTGGGGCCGCAATGACGTCGGCACTGCTCGCGGCCGCCGAGCTCACGCGCACCGGCACCGGCGAGGCGGTCACCTTCTGGGTGTTGGCGGTGATCGTGGTGATCGGCGCACTCGGCGTGGTGCTCAGCCCCCGCGCCGTCTACTCGGCGGTCTTCCTCGCGATGACGATGATCATTCTCGCGGTGTTCTACGTGCTGCAGGGCGCACTGTTCCTCGGGGTGGTGCAGGTGGTGGTCTACACCGGCGCGGTGATGATGCTGTTCCTGTTCGTCCTCATGCTGATCGGCGTGGACTCGTCGGAGTCGCTCACCGAGACCATCCGGGGGCAGCGCTGGCTGGGCGCCGGACTGGGCGTCGGTTTCGCGATCCTGCTGGTCGCGGCCATCGGCACCGCCACCCTGGCGCCGTTCCGCGGCGCCCCCGACTTCAGCGGCGGCACCGAGCCGGGCGGCGGCAACGCGAACATCCGGGCGCTGGCCGAGCTGATCTTCGTCGACTATCTGTGGGCGTTCGAGCTCACCGGTGCGCTGCTGATCACCGCCACGCTCGGCGCGATGGTGCTGGCGCACCGGCAGCAACTCGGCCCGCGCCGCGGGCAGCGTGAACTGTCGATCGCGCGGGTGCGGGCCGGTCGCCAGGTGACCCCGCTGCCGCCGCCCGGCGTCTTCGCCCGGCACAACGCGGTGGACATCCCGGCGCGCGAGCCGGACGGCCGCCCGTCACGGGCGTCGGTGAACGCGATGCTCACCCCGCGATCGCTGCCGCATCTGCTCGATGAGTCGCCGCGGCTGACGCCGGGATCGGAGGAGGACGCGTGAACCCGGCCAACTACCTGTACCTGGCGGCGATCCTGTTCGCGATCGGCGCGTCCGGGGTGCTGCTGCGCCGCAACGCGCTGGTGGTGTTCATGTGCGTGGAGCTGATGCTCAACGCGGCGAACCTGGCGTTCGTCACCTTCGCGCGCATGCATTCGAGTCTGGACGGGCAGGTCATCGCGTTCTTCACGATGGTGGTGGCCGCCGCCGAAGTGGTGGTGGGCCTGGCGATCATCATGATGATCTTCCGGACCCGTCGTTCCGCGTCCGTCGACGACGCCGATCTGTTGAGGCGGTGAGCAGGTGACGAGCGGATTCTGGGCCGCGCTGCTGTGGTGGATTCCCGGCCTGCCCGCGGTCGGCGCGGCCGTGCTGCTGCTCGGCGGTCGACGCACCGACACGTGGGGCCACCTGCTGGCGACCGCCCTCTCGGGGATGGCCGCGATCGCCGGGATCGCGTCCGTCGCGGCGATGATCACCCGCGACCAGGCCACGCGCACCGTGGTCTCCACCGGCTGGCAGGTGATCGACTCCGGCGGTTTCCAGGTCGACGCGGCGCTGCGACTGGACCAGCTGTCGGTGTGCTTCGTCCTGCTGATCACGGTGGTCGGCACGCTGATCCACGTCTATTCGATCGGGTACATGGCCGACGATCCGAACCGTCGTCGCTTCTTCGCCTACCTCAACCTGTTCCTCGCCGCGATGCTCGTGCTGGTGTTGGCCGACGGCTACCTGGGCATCTACCTGGGCTGGGAGGGCGTCGGTCTGGCGTCGTACCTGCTGATCGGCTTCTGGCAGCACAAGCCGACCGCGGCGACCGCCGCCAAGAAGGCGTTCGTGGTGAACCGCGTCGGCGACATCGGCTTCGTCATCGCGCTGATGATCATGTTCGCGACCTTCGGTTCGGTCGGCTTCGGCGACGTACTGGGCGGCGTCGACGGCACGAGCGAGTCGACGCTCACCTGGATCAGCCTGTGCCTGCTGCTGGCGGCGTGCGCCAAGTCGGCGCAGGTACCGCTGCAGTCGTGGCTGCTGGACGCGATGGAGGGCCCCACCCCGGTGTCGGCGCTGATTCACGCGGCCACCATGGTCACCGCGGGCGTCTACCTGATCACCCGATCGGGGCCGCTGTTCGAGGCGGCGCCGGGCGCCCAGACCGCGGTGCTCGTCGTCGGGGCGGTGACCCTGCTGTTCGGCGCGATCATCGGCTGCGCCAAGGACGACATCAAGAAGGCGCTCGCGGCGTCGACCATGAGTCAGATCGGCTACATGGTGCTGGCCGCCGGACTGGGACCGGCCGGCTACGCGCTGGCCATCGCGCACCTGATCGGGCACGGCTTCTTCAAGGCCGGCCTGTTCCTGGGCGCCGGTTCGGTGATGCACGCGATGAACGAGCAGACCGACATGCGCCGCTACGGCGGGCTGGCGCGCCTCATGCCGATCACCTTCGTCACCTTCGGGTTCGGCTATCTCGCACTGATCGGCATTCCGCCGTTCTCCGGCTTCTTCACCAAGGACGGCATCATCGAGACCGCGCTGGCCGCGGGCGGGATCCGTGGCCCGCTGCTGTTCACCGTGGCCGTGCTCGGCGCCGGCCTGACCGCGTACTACATGACCCGGGTGATGGCGATGACCTTCTTCGGCGAGCGACGGTGGGCCGACGCCCCCGACGCCCCGACCCCGCACGAGTCGCCCGCGGTGATGACCGCGCCGATGGTGGTGCTGGCGATCGGTTCGCTGCTCGCGGGCGGACTGCTGGTGATCGGCAGCACCCTCGCCGACTGGCTGGCGCCGGTGGTCGGGACACCCGAGCACCACGAGTCGCCGTTGTCGGCGGTGGCGGTGACCGTCATCGTGCTGGTGGTGGTCGGCGCCGGCATCGCGCTGGCCTGGCGGCAGTACGGCATGCGGCCGGTGCCGACCGTCGCGCCGCAGGACGTCGGCGTGCTCACCGCCGCCGCGCGGCGCGACCTGTACGGCGACGCCGTGAACGAGGCGGTCTTCGAGGGCTCCGGTCGGGCGCTCACCGCGACGGCGGTGCTGGTGGAGGACGAGGTGCTGGCGCGAATTCCGGACGGGGTGGGTGCGGGCGTGACCGGGCTGTCCCGGCTCAGCCGCGGGCTGCAGACCGGTTTCGTGCGGTCGTATGCGGCGTCGATCCTGGTCGGCACGGCCGTGATCGGTGTCGTGACCTGGGTGGTGAGCGCGCTGTGACGATGCCCTGGCTCACCGTGCTCTGGCTGCTTCCGGCCGTCGCCTCCGTCGTCGTGCTGTTCCTGCCGTCCGCGCGTGCCACCGCGGCCAAGCAGGTCGGGATCGGCGCGGCACTGATCACCGCCGGGTGGGCGATCGGTCTGGCCGTCGCCTTCGACGCCGGCGGCGACCGCTTCCAACTGACCGAGGACGTCAGCTGGATCCCGGCGATCGGTGCGCGCTACTCGCTGGCCCTGGACGGCATCGGGTTGGCGCTGGTGCTGTTGACCGCGTGCCTGGCTCCCCTGCTGCTGCTGGCCGGCTGGCACGACGGCGGGCGGTCCGCGCGCAGCGTGCACGCCTACGTCGCGCTGCTGTTGGCCGTCGAGTCGATGGTGCTGATGAGCTTCGTCGCCGTCGATCTGCTGCTGTTCTACCTCGTCTTCGAGGCCATGCTCATCCCGATGTACTTCCTCATCGGCAGCTACGGCGCCGACCGTCCCCACCGCGGGCACGACGGGCCGTCGGACACCTTCGGGTCCCGCGCCGCGGTGCGGTTCCTGCTGTACAACCTGCTCGGCGGCCTGATCATGCTGGCCGCCCTAATCGGCCTCTACGTGGTGACCACCCGCAGCGGCGACGGGACGTTCTCGTTCACGGCCCTCAGCGAGCTGGCGGCCGGCGAGGGGTTGGATGCCTCGTCGACGACGTTGAACTGGCTGTTCCTGGGTTTCCTGTTCGCCTTCGCGGTCAAGGCACCGCTGTGGCCGCTGCACGGCTGGCTGCCCGACGCCGCCGTGTCGGCCACCCCGGCGAGCGCGGTGATGATGATGGCGGTGATGGACAAGGTCGGCACCTTCGCCATGCTGCGCTTCTGCCTCGGCCTGTTCCCCGAGTCGGCGGAGACCTTCGCGCCGCTGGTGTCGGTGCTCGCGGTGATCTCGATCCTCTACGGCGCGGTGCTGGCGATCGGCCAGACCGACCTCATGCGGTTGATCGCCTACACGTCGATCTCCCACTTCGGGTTCATCGTGCTGGGGATCTTCGCGCTGACCGCGCAGGGCCAGAGCGGGTCGACGCTGTACATGGTGAACCACGGCATCTCCACGGCCGCGCTGTTCCTGGTGGCCGGGTTCCTGGTGACCCAGCGCGGCAGTCGGCTCATCGCCGACTACGGCGGTGTGGCGAAGGTGGCGCCGGTGCTGGCCGGCACCTTCCTGGTGGCCGGGCTGGCGACGCTGTCGTTGCCGGGGCTCGCGCCGTTCGTCAGTGAGTTCCTGGTCCTGATCGGCACCTACCTGCGTTATCCGGCGGCGGCGATCCTCGCGGCGCTCGCCCTGGTGCTGTCGGCGCTGTACATCCTGTGGACGTACCAGCGGATGTTCGGCGGCGCGGTGCGGCAGCCGGGTCCGCTGCGCGACCTGACGCTGCGGCAGAAGTCGGTTCTCGCCCCGCTGGTGGCGGCGCTGCTGGTGCTCGGCTTCTTCCCCGGCCTGGTGCTCGACTTCGTCGATCCGGCCGTCGAGGCCACCGTCAGCACGGAGGTCACGCGATGAGCTCTTTCGCACGGAACACCGTCACCCTCGCCGTCGACGCGCCCAGCATCGACTACTTCCGCCTCTCCCCGATGCTGATCGTGTTCGGTGTCGCGGTGCTCGGGGTCCTCGTCGAAGCACTGCTGCCCGACGTCGCCGCGCGTTACCGCACGCAACTGGGCCTCGGCCTGGGCGGGCTGCTCGCCGCGTTCGGCATGACCGTGGCGGTGGCCGTCGTCGACGGGTCGCAGCCGCACGTGACGATGGCCGGGGCGGTGATCGTCGACGGCCCCGCTCTCTTCCTGCAGGGGGTGATCCTGCTGGTCGCGGCCGCGTCGGTGGCGTTCATGGGCGAACGTCGTCTGGACCGGGTCTGGGCGTCGGCGCAGGTGCAGTCGGCCGCGGGCGCGCGCATCGCTGTGGGCGGCGGGCCCGGCGCAGAAGTCGGTTCCGGCGCCGACGACACCGACGACCGGGAGCTGCCGGCCGATGCGTTCACCCCGGCCGGCTCCACCGTGCCCGGCTCGGTCGACGAACTGCGGGCCGGACGGGCCCGCTGGTACACCACCGAGGTGTACCCGCTCGCGCTGTTCGCCGTCGGCGGCATGATGCTGTTCGGCGCGAGCGGCGACCTGCTGACCATGTTCATCGCCCTCGAGGTGCTGTCGCTGCCGTTGTATCTGCTGTGCGCGTTGGCGCGGCGTCGTCGACTGCTGTCGCAGGAGGCGTCGCTCAAGTACTTCCTGCTGGGCGCGTTCGCGTCGGCGATCTTCCTGTTCGGCACCGCCTTCGCCTACGGGGCGACCGGCTCGCTGTCGCTGCACCGGATCGGGCGGGCCGTCGCCGACGGCACCGCCGACCACACCCTCGCGTTGATCGCGGTGGTGATGGTGACAGTGGGGCTGCTGTTCAAGGTCGGCGCCGTGCCGTTCGGGTCGTGGGTGCCCGACGTCTATCAGGGCGCCCCGACCCCGGTGACCGCGCTGATGGCGTCGGCCACCAAGGTCGCCGCCTTCGGCGCGCTGCTGCGCGTGCTGCACGTGGCCTTCCCCGGCCTGCAGGACGACTGGCGGCCGGCGCTGTGGACCATCGCCATCGCCACCATGGTGCTCGCGACGATCATGGCGGTGACGCAGCAGGACATCAAGCGCATGCTGGCCTATTCGTCGGTCAGTCACGTCGGCTTCGCGCTGGTCGGCGCCATCACCCTCACCGAGGACGGCGTGAGCAGCACCCTCTTCTATCTGACCGCGTACGCCTTCGCCGCGTTCGCCGCATTCGCGTTGCTGGCGGTGGTGCGCGACGAGGCTGGGCGCGAAGAAGCCGCGCTCGACGCGTGGGCCGGGTTGGGTCGACGACGGCCCCTGGTGGGCGTGCTGATGTCTCTGCTGTTGCTGTCGTTCGCGGGCATTCCGCTCACCAGCGGCTTCCTCGGCAAGTTCGTCGTCTTCGCCGCCGCCGGCGCCACCGGCGCATGGGCGCTGGTGATCGTGGGCGTGCTGTGCAGCGCGATCGCCGCCTACTTCTACGTGCAGGTGATCGTGTCCATGTTCTTCCGCCCGGCACGCGACGACGCGCCGCTGGTGGTGACGCCGAGCCCACTGACTTCGGTGCCGATCGCCATCGGCGTCGCGGTGACCATGGTGCTCGGCGTCTTCCCCCAGCCGCTCCTCGACCTGGCTGCCTCGGCGTCGTCGTTCCTGACCTGACGACGCCGGGGCAACCCACTCTCTATGGAATTCTCAAACAACACATCGCACCGGGACCCGCTCCCGACACTGCATTCTGGAATGTTCTAGATCTCGCTCGAGGCGAGAGTCGTTGGTGGACAGCGCTTGTGTGGCTGTTGGGACTTCAGTTCAGGAAACAGGCGGCGCAGCGCGGGCTCAGGCCGCGCCGGGCAATAACGTCAGCGTGCGCCGGGCGTTGGATGGGATCGGTTCCCGGAAGCGCTTCGGATGCTCCGGATCGGCCGGCGGCACGAACCACGGGTGCCGGTCGTGCCCGATGAACACCTCCCACCCGCTCTGATGGATCAGCATGTGGTGGCGACGGCAGAGCAGGACGCCGTTATCCAGGCAGGTCTGCCCGCCGTGCTCCCAATGCTCGACGTGGTGGCCGTCGCACCACGACGGCGGCAACCCGCAACCAGGGAACGCGCACCCGCGATCACGGAGCACCAGCGCTTTGCGGATGGCCGGCGTGAACAGTCGCTTCTCACGGCCCACGTTCAGGGGCGCACCGTTGTCATCGAGCAGCGCGATCGCCACCGACGCCTCGCACATGATCAGTTCCGCGGTGCGCGCGGAGATCGGCCCACCGAACCCGAGCCACGGCACCGAGGTGTCGGAATCCGCGAACGGGATCGAGATCGTCTGTCCGGCAACCGAATCGAGCACTTGACCGTTCATCACCACCGCCGCCGGCACCGACAGGGTCACGTGCGGCAGCACTCCCCCGCTCTCCGGGCGTTCGGAGTGCGCGAGATAGGTGCGGACCACCTGGGTCATCGCGTCGGCTCGGCGCCGCTTGGCGGACCGCTTGTCATTCGAGCCGTCCGGCTCGGGAACAGGCCGCGTCAACGGATCCAGCGCCGCGAACAACTCCTCGGCCGCCACGGTGTCCAGATCGATGGTCACGGCCACGCGTCCATCGTCGGTCCGATCCATGGTCATCTCGTTGAGATCGTCGCGCTCAGCGAGCGGCACCTGACCTTCACCGAGCTCGACCGGCGCGAGCTTGATCGCCCACGCGCGCGCCTTCTCCTTCACCCGCGCCGGGGTGGTCTGCACCATCAGCGAGTGCACCACACGCGCACGATCCTCCTCGGAGAGATCCACGACGCGACCTTCCACGTGACCCTCACCGGTCACGACGGCATCGCCCTTCTCCGCCGACACCGCACCGTCGCGGATCCCACGGGTCACCGCGCGTAGGCCCTCATCAGCGATCGCCCATGCGATGCGGGCCGCCCGGTACGCAACCGCTGGTGCCGCACCGAGCTCGGTCACGATCGACGCGGCGGACCGTACGTGCTTGCGGGCGGGCAGGCCACTCCGCTCGATCGCCGCGCACACCGCAGCCAGCGAGTAATCGACCACGTTGCGCAGCCGCAACACGGCTGCGGCCACCGCGAGGAGTTCCCGGTCGTCGTCCACCGCGCGAACCCGCGCCAAGAAGCGTGCGAGATTGTCGACGGTGTCGTCGTTGTCGGTGACGTCGTCGACCATGAAGTCGGCGAGTTCGGTCAAGCCTGCTGCGTCCACCTGGGACACCTCCGGGTCGGAGAGTAGTTACAGCGATGAACCGGTCGAGCTGCGGTGACGGTCGGTCAGAGCAGCCACTCGATTCGGCAGACGGGCAGAGGTATCCGCATCGTCTAACTCCAAGTTACGCCTCATATTCGATTAGCACAACCGTTCGTCGAAACTTTTTTCGAATAGTTTTCCAAAGCCCACTACCAGCGCTTTTGCCCTACGAGCGCCGCGTCCAGTCGGTCACAGAGTGTAGGGTTGTGGGGCTCTGACAACCACAACACGACATTCTGCTGACCGGTCATGAGCTGCCGACCAGTCTCGCGCTGTCGACTCGGACGACAAGGAAGCCTTCCATGCCGAACCCGCACGACACCGAGATTCGCGCTTCCCGAGGCACCGAGGAGTACCCGGCCCTCGTCGACATCTGGCGCAGTGCGGTGCGTGCGACGCACGACTTCCTCGCCGAGTCCGACTTCGCACGCATCGAGGGCAGTCTCGCCGCGCTGTACTTCCCCGCCGTGACCCTGCTCGTGGCCGAACGGCGCGGCACGCCCGTCGGCTTCGCCGGAGTGGCCGACGGCAATCTCGAAATGCTCTTCGTGACCGACGACGCCCGCGGCACCGGCGTCGGTACCGCGCTGCTGCGCGCGACGATCGCCGACCTCGGCGTCCGCGCCGTCGACGTGAACGAACAGAACCCCGGCGCGCTCGGCTTCTATCTCCACCACGGCTTCACCCAGGTCGGGCGCGACGACCTCGACGGCGACGGCCGCCCCTACCCGATCCTCCACCTGCAGCTGCAGCCCTAGTGCCACCGCGACGCAAAGGCGTCACCCGGACACGAAGGCGGCACCCGACCCCCCAGGCGGCTCCCCCGGCTGCCGCCTGTGGGGTGGGGAGCCGCCCGTGTGCGGCACTGCCGCGAACGGCGCGGTCAGATATCGGTGAAGTCGCCGCCGCGGCCCTTGCCCGACGCGAAGCGACCGGCACCGGTGAGCCCGTCGGCAGTCAGCGACGCGACGCCCAGGTGGTACTCGCGCTCGAGGGCGGCCGGCTCGTCGAGCGACCACTGCTCCCGCGCCGACCGACGATCCCCACGCATGCAGGTCTGCGGCATCCGGGCGATCTCGTGGGCCAGGGCCACTGCGGCCTCCCGCGCCGTACCGGCCGGAACCACGCGATTGACCAGGCCGAACGACAGCGCCTCGGCGGCGTCCACCGGGCGGCCCGTGAGGATCAGGTCCATCGCGCGGCTGTGCCCGATCAGGCGCGGCAGGCGGATGGTGCCGCCGTCGATCAGCGGCACGCCCCAGCGACGACAGAACACGCCGAGCGTCACGTCGTCGTCGGCCACTCGCAGATCGCACCAGATCGCCAGTTCCAGACCGCCGGCCACCGCGTTGCCGTGGATCGCCGCGATCACCGGCTTGTCCAGGTCCAGCCGGGTGGGGCCCATCGGGCCGTCGCCGTCGACGGCCACCACGTTGCTGCGTTCGGTGCCCACCCCCTTGAGGTCGGCGCCCGCGCAGAACGACGGGCCGTCGCCGGCCAGCACCGCGACCTTCGCGTCGGAGTCGTCGAACTCGCGGAAGGCCGCAGCCAGTTCGGCGGCCATCGGACCGTCGACGGCGTTGTGCCGTTCCGGCCGCGCCATGATCACCAGGAATACGTCGCCGTCGCGTTCGATCCGCACGTCGTTCATCGGGCGTCCTCCCACAGCGGCTCGCGCAGCGCGCGGCGCAGAATCTTGCCCACCGCCGACTTCGGGATCGCGTCGACGAAGTGCACGCTCTTGGGCGCCTTGTGCGCGGCGATCTGGTCGCGGACGTGCGCGATCAGCTCGGCCTCGGTGACTTCGGCGCCGGGGTTGACGGCGACGAACGCGGTCACGGCCTCCACCCAGGTGGCGTCCGGGGCGCCGACGACGGCACATTCGGCGACGGCCGGATGGCTGGCGAGGGCGTCCTCCACCTCGCGCGGGTACACGTTGTAACCGCCGGTGATGATCATGTCGCTGGTGCGGTCGACCAACACCAGGTAGCCGCGCTCGTTGAAGCGGGCGAGGTCACGGGTCTTGATCCAGCCGTCCGCCGTGAAGGTGGCCGCGTTGAGCTCATCGGCGTCGTAGTAGCCGGCCATCTGGAACGGTGCCCGCAGCGTGATCTCGCCGATCTCGCCGGGCGCCACCTCGTTGCCGTCTTCGTCGAGGAGCTTCAGTTCCAGGTCGGCGGACGGAATGCCGCAGGCGCCCCACAGCGAGCGATCCGCGTGATCTTCTTCGCTCAGCGCGGCGATCACCAGCGGCGCTTCGGTCTGGCCGTAGTACTGCGCCAGGATCGGGCCGAACGCGGCGATCGACCGCTCCAGCACCGGTGCGGGCATCGGACTCGCACCGTAGATCACCTTGCGCAGCGAACTCAGATCGGCGTCGTCGAGCACGCCGGTACTCAGGAGCATCGCGAACATGGTGGGCACCAGGTTCAGCTCGGTGACGCGATACCGGCCGACGGCCGCGGCGAACGCGGCCGGATCGAAGGCCGGGAGGATGGCCGAGGCACCGCCGCGAATCCAGTACGGGAGCACGAAGGTGCCGCTGGCGTGGATCAATGAGGCCGCGTGCAGCATCACCGAGTCGTGCTTGGGATCGAGCAGGTTGGCCAGAATGTTGGCACCGACCGCACCGTAGGACGCCTGGGTGTGGATCACGGCCTTGAGCTTGCCGGTGGTCCCGGAGGTGTAGAGCATGAGCGTCGGATCCTCGGGAACCAACTCGACGTCCGGTTCGCCCACCGGTTCCGACGTCGGCGCGAGCAGATCCACCCCGGAAGCCGGCGCAACGACACCGAGCCCGAGCACCGTCAGCTCCGGGAACCGCTCGCGCAGTTCCTCGGCCCGGTCGATCAGCGAGGCATCGGCGACGACGACGGTCGCACGCGAGCCTTCCAGCATCGCGGCGTGCTCGTCGAGCGACAGCCGCGCGTTCAGCGGGACGCGGACCACACCGGTCTTGATGGCCGCGAAGTCCATCGGAATCGAGTCCAGACCGTTGTTCACCAGCAGCGCGACGTGCGCGCCCTTCGCGACACCGGCCGCCAGCAGGTGATGGGCGATCAGGTTGGCGCGGTCGTTGACCTCGCGGAAGGTCAATGTGTCGTCGCCGAAGTACACCGCGGTGCGGTCGGCGTGCGCCGCCGCTCCCCTGCGGATATGGGTCACTGCCATCGCCATTGCGTCAGTCCTCATCTCTCCGGATTCAAAACAGATCATTTGGTCTGTTTTGCTTGTGACATGATTCTGCCGTGACCACCCCACCCCGTCAAGAGCGAGCGCTGCGCACCCGCGAAGCGATCGTGCTCGGCGCCGTCGACGTGCTGGTGGACCACGGTTACGCGGGGATGACGATGCAGCGGGTGCAGACCGCGGCCGGCGTCACCCGGGGCGCGCTGACCCACCACTTCGGTTCCATGTCGGCGATCGCGGTGGCGGCCGTCGACCATCTGGCCGACACGCAGGCCGCCGAAGTCCGCGCCGCGCTGACCCCCGGCCAGTCCCTCGACAGCGCCGTCGAGGTGATCCACCAGATCACCCGCCGACCGACGTTCATCGCCGGCCTGCAACTGTGGACCGCCGCGCGCACTCAGCCCGAACTGCGCGACGCCCTGCGACCCGGCGCCCATCGACTCCTCGAGCAGATCCGCGAGATCCTCGGCCCACTGACCAGCGACCTGTCCGACGACAACCGCGACGTCTTCGTCGACGGTCTGCTGAGTCTGCTCCGCGGCCTCGCCATCGGCGCAGTCCTGCGCGACCGCCCGGAACGCGAGAAGGCGGTGATCCACGCGTGGATCACCGCCTTTCTCGCCGACCGCGGCTGATCGGCCGAGTCCCGCGTACTAGCGCCAGCCGAGGGCGGGCGCGACGTGGGTCAGGATCGACTCGATCACGTGGGCGTTGTACTCCACGCCCAACTGGTTCGGAACGGTCAGCAGCAGCGTGTCGGCCGCGGCGATCGCCTCGTCCTCCCGCAACTGCTCGATCAGCACGTCCGGCTCGGCCGCGTACGACTTGCCGAAGCGCGCGACGTCGCCCTCGATGTACCCGATCTGATCCTGATCGTCGCCGCGAGGACCGAAGTAGGCGCGGTCCCGGTCGTCGACGAGCGCGAAGATGCTGCGGCTCACCGAGACTCGCGGCTCGAAACCGTGATCCTGCTGCGCCCACTCATCGCGGAAGACTTGGATCTGCTCGGCCTGCAGCTGATGGAACGGCACGCCGGTGTCCTCGGTGAGCAGCGTCGACGACATCATGTTCATGCCCTGCTCCGCGGTCCACTTGGCCGTGGCGCGCGAGGCCGAACCCCACCAGATCCGCTCCCGCAGTCCGTGCGAGTACGGCTCCACGCGCAGCAGACCGGGCGGGTTGGGGAACATCGGCCGAGGACTCGGCTGGGCGAACTTGCGCCCCGACACCACGTCGAGGAACACGGACGTGTGCTGGCGCGCGAGATCGGCGTCGGTCTCCCCCTCGCCGGGTACGTAGCCGAAGTACTTGTAACCCTCCACCACCTGCTCGGGCGATCCCCGCGAGATGCCCAGCTGCAGCCGGCCGCCGGCGGATTCTCGTAGCGCATGTAGCGGTTGCAACACCCGGCGAGCGGTGGCAGGTCTACCGGGCCGCGACGGGGAACCCGCTTGATGACTGGCGAGGCGAGGAGGTGCTGCTGCTGCTGGACGATCTGCGGGCCTCGGCGATGGATGCGAACGACTGGCTGCTGCTGCTTGATCCGTACAACGCCTCGCCTGCGAAGGCTCGGTACAAGAACAAGGGCGAGGTGGCCCCGCGCCTTATCGTCATCACGGCGACGATCGAGCCTGTCGAGTTCTTCTACTACGCCCGCCAGAAGGGCAACGTGGACGAGGCGCTGGACCAGTTCATCCGCCGCCTGGCCTCGGTCGTGAAGGTCTATCGTGCCGACGACATCAATCGTTACCTCGTGCAGCACATCGGGAAGATCGAGCCCTACGAGTGGCACCAGTGCAGCATCCCGACCGCCCCGCACACGCCCGGCATGTACGGCAACGCGTACCACCAGAACGTCGGGTCGCGGGAACTGACCTACGGTCCGGAGACTTCGGCGGAACACGACGCGGAGGGCGCGGTCGCTGAGCTGCTGGGCGGGCTCGCGGTGCGGAGCCCTGACGTGCCGCTGGCGCTGATGGGAGGTGCCGCATGAGCACCGAACGCGCTGCGCCCTTCCAGGGGGTCGAGGGGGCCGGAGGCCCCTCGCAAGCAGCCGGGGAGGACATGAGCGTCAGCGATATGTCCGACACGGCTACTGCTTGCCACTCTGGCGTACAGGTGGAGCAGCAGACCGACTCCCAGGTGAACACCGGTCGGTCTGATGCGGAGGCTGTGCGGCAGAGTCACGGCGGCGCGAAGCGTCGTCGTGGGGGCCGCGCGAAGCTCGATACCGACTTCGGAGAGGAGACGCTCGCGGCGCTTCGCACTCGTGCGAAGCGGCTCGGGCTGGCTCCGAGCACGTGGGTGCGGACCGTCGTGCGCGATGCCCTGCACGCCTCCCGCTCGGAGGAGCTGGACGCCGCCGTGGCCGCGCACTTGCTCGGGTTCGAGGCGCGCGTGCAGGTCTCGGCGGACGCTCGGGAGCTGGCCGCTCAGGTGCGCCCGCTGGCGATCAACGTCAACGACCTGGACCGGCGCGCACGGGCCGGTGAGCCCGTGACGCTCTCGGAGGACGTGCCCGAGCTGATCGAGCTGCTGCGCGAGGTCCGCGCTCTACTCGGGGATCGGACGGCATCGTGAGCACGACGCACTACAGCCCGAGCGCCAGCGCCGGAGACACGGAACGCTACATCCGGGGCAAGGAGGACGAGCGCGGGGTCGCGATCACGTGCGACGTGCCGGGCGGCCCCGGTGCGTTCTCGGTGCGCGCTAGGGCCCTCACGCAGAACACCACGCGCGAGGTCGAGGCGCTGCATTACCGTCAGTCGTTCAGCGACGAGGAGTTCGACCCGAAGAATCCGGAGGACGTGCAGCGGGTGAACGATCTGGGTTATCAGCTCGCGAAGAAGATGCACCCGGATTCTGACTGCCTCGTCGTGAGTCATGTCGATGGGCGTGGGAAGAAGCCGCACAACCACATTCTCGTGATAAACCACAACAACCGGACCGGAAAGGCGCTCTCGGACTACCGGACGTTCCACGATCGCAAAGCCGGCAACCAGCGGGGCGTGCAGTCGGCGAACGACGAGCTGATGCGAGAGCACGGGCTCTCGGTCGTGAAGCGGCTGGAGCACGCGCCGAAGGACTGGGAACTGCGCCGCGAGGACTTCGCCGAGGGCGGGCTCGACCGCGAGATGGGCGACCGGATGAGCGCCGCACTGGCCGATCCCCGTGCGGTGGACAAGGCCGGTCTCGAAGCGGTGATCGCGGAGCAGAACCAGCAGCTCGGCGATGACGGGAAGCGCGTGCCGCGGATGCGTCTGCACAGCCCCGTCAGCAAGAAGGGAAAGCGCGCCGGTCAGGAGACCTGGACGCTCTATATCGAGGACCGCCGCGGCGAGTCCTGGCGCGCCGAGCGCCGCAAGCGCACGTCTGCGCTCTCGGCGGACTTCACCCCGGAGGGCGCGCAGGCGTTCTTCGACTACCACCAGCAGCAGAAGGAGCAGGAACATGAGCGCAGCGCTCGACAGGCTGAAGCAGCAGAACGAGCCCGAGCAGTCGCCGCAGCAGCTCGGCAGCCCGGAGACGACGGAGCTGTTGACCTCGATCCTCACCGCCGTCGAGGCGCAGAACACGCGGCTCGCCACGCTGAACGAGCAGCAGAAGAGGCTCGCGCGGTTCGTGAAGGTCATGGACGAGGAGACGACGAGGCGACTGGAGCGGATCACGGCCCCACCGTCGACCTCCTCGCTCTCCAGCGACATGTCCGTGAGGATCGCGAGCGTCGAGAGCAGGCAGAACGAGATCGCGAGCACGCTCGGCGAGTTCGCGCAGAGTCTCAACGGCGAGAGCTTGAACGCCGCGTCGCGGAGCTTGGTCGCGGAGGCGCAGAAGAATCGCGCGGCTACGGCCTCGGCGATTGAGGGTCTGAAGGCGCAGGTCACAGCGAACCAGAAGCTCGTGAGCCAGGTCGGCGGCGCGGTCCAGCGGATCGAGAAGCGCACCGAGGAACGGGTCGAGAAGGCTGTCGAGCAGGTCGCCGGGGAGGCTTCGGCCACGATGACCGCGAGCCTCGACGCCTCGAACGCGCGGGCGGAGCGGATCATCGCCGCGACGGCGAAGCTGGAGGCGCGACAGCTCTGGTCCGCCGCCGCCGCGATGTGCCTCGTTCTCCTGCCGGTGGCCGTGGTCGTCGCCGGTCTCTGGATGGGCATCGCCGGGCTCATCACGGGTGTTCAGTGGGCGCTGGACGTGGACGGGAGCGTGTGGCTCGGCATCGGCCGGTGGCTCGTGGTCGGCGCTGGCCTCGCCGGGGCCGGCTACGGGCTCTTCGCGTCCGTCCGCTGGGTTGCGGGTCTCGTGGAGACCTGGAAGGGCCGCGGGATGCCGAAGTGGCCCCGCTGGCGCAAGAGGTGATCACGCCTCACGAGGGCAAGCGCGCGCAGCGCGTGCGGCAGCCGCGACAACTGGACGTTAGGTCAGCGGCTGCTGTATAGTTCAGTGCATGCTGACCATTGCTTCGCGTCTTGACGTCATGAACCGGCTCGGCCGGGCCATGGCCGACCCGACGCGCTCCCGCATCCTGATGTCCCTGCTCGACAGCCCGAGCCACCCCGCGGTGCTCTCGCGCGAGCTGGGGCTGACCCGCTCGAACGTGTCCAACCACCTGACCTGCCTGCGCGACTGCGGGATCGTGGTCGCCGAGCCCGAGGGCCGCCAGACTCGCTACGAGATCGCCGACCCGCACCTGGCCGCGGCGCTGACGGCACTGGTCGATGTGACCCTCGCCGTGGACGAGAGCGCGCCGTGCATCGACCCGGCCTGCTCGGTGCCGGGCTGCTGCGCCGCGAGCAGTTCGGGGGACGCCTCGTGAGCGCCGCCTGCGGCTGCGACGAGCCGACGACCAGCCCCGCGGACGAGGCAGAGGAGGCAGAGCGCCCGTGGTGGCGTGATCCCGGCCTGGTCGTGCCGATCCTCTCCGGCGTCGCGTTCGGCACCGGCCTGGCGCTGGAGTGGTCGGGGCTGCACATCGCGGCGCTGGTCGCGTTCTGGGCGGGCCTGCTGCTGGGCGCGTATACGTTCGTGCCCGGTGCGATCCGGAATCTCGTTGTGAAGCGCAAGCTCGGGATCGCGCTGCTGATGACGATCAGCGCCGTGGGCGCGGTGATCCTCGGCTACGTCGAGGAGGCGGCCGCGCTGGCGTTCCTCTACTCGATCGCCGAGGCCCTGGAGGACAAGGCGATGGACCGCGCCCGCGGCGGGCTGCGCGCGCTGCTGAAGCTCGTGCCGGAGACCGCGACCGTGCTGCGCGACGGGACCTCCGCCTCGGTCCCGGCCAGGGAGATCGCCGTCGGCGACGTGCTGCTGGTCCGCCCTGGCGAGCGGGTCGCGACCGATGGGCTGGTCCGCTCGGGCCGGTCGAGCCTGGACACTTCGGCGATCACCGGTGAATCGATCCCGGTCGAGGTCGCGCCCGGAGAAGCGGTGTCGGCGGGCGCGATCAACAGCGCCGGCGTGCTGGAGGTCGAGGCGACCGCCGCGGGCACCGACAACTCGCTGACCACGATCGTGGAGCTGGTAGAGCAGGCCCAGGCCGAGAAGGGCGACCGAGCCCGGATCGCTGACCGGATCGCCCGCCCGCTGGTGCCCGGCGTGATGGTCCTCGCCGTCCTCGTCGGCGTGCTCGGGTCCCTGCTCGGCGACCCGGAGACCTGGATCACCCGCGCCCTGGTCGTCCTCGTCGCGGCCAGCCCCTGCGCGCTGGCGATCGCGGTGCCCGTCACCGTGGTCTCCGCGATCGGCGCGGCGACCAAGTTCGGCGTCGTCATCAAGAGCGGGGCCGCCTTCGAGCGCCTCGGCGGCATCCGGCACCTGGCCGTGGACAAGACCGGCACTCTGACCCGCAACCGGCCCGAGGTAACCGCCATCGTCGCCGCCCATGGGTTCGACGATGCGCAGGTGCTTGCTTGGGCTGCCGCCGTGGAGCAGCACTCGACGCACCCACTCGCCGCCGCCATCGCCGCCGCGGGCCGGGGAACCCCCGCCGCGCAGGACGTGGCCGAGGAGGCCGGGCACGGCATCGGTGGCCTGGTCGACGGCCGCAGGGTGGCGGTGGGCAGTCCGCGCTGGATCGACGCCGGTCCGCTCAAGGCCCGGGTCGAGGACCTGGAGGCCGAGGGGCAGACCTGCGTGCTCGTCACCGTCGACGGCTTCCTGGCCGGGGCGATCGGCGTCCGCGACGAGCTGCGCCCCGAGGTCCCCGAGGTCGTGCGGACCCTGCGCGACCAGGGCGTCGAGGTGAGCATGCTCACCGGCGACAACTCCCGCACCGCTGCTGCGCTGGCGAAGCTGGCCGGGATCGGCGACGTGCACGCCGAGCTGCGTCCCGAGGACAAGGCTCGCATCGTCGCCGGGTTCTCGGAGACGTCGCCGACCGCGATGATCGGCGACGGCATCAACGACGCGCCCGCCCTGGCCGGGGCGACCGTGGGCATCGCGATGGGCGCGACCGGCTCCGACGCCGCGATCGAGTCCGCCGACGTCGCCTTCACCGGCCACGACCTCGGCCTCATCCCGCAGGCTCTGCGCCACGCCCGCCGCGGCGGCAGGATCATCAACCAGAACATCGTGCTGTCCTTGGCGATCATCACTGTGCTGCTGCCGCTGGCGATCACCGGCGTGCTCGGCCTGGCAGCGGTCGTCCTCGTGCACGAGGTCGCCGAAGTCGTCGTCATCGCCAACGGACTGCGGGCTGCGCGTGCCCGCAAGCAATAGGTGTTCCGTCCAACGCCATAACTCAGACATGCGCTAACGCATGTCGATCACGCCGGTGCCGATCTCGATGTTCGACGTCTTGGCGCCGATCGCCGACAGCAGCGGGAACGGCGAACCGAGCTGCTGCGCGAAGTGGTGCACGCGGAAGTAGGCGCCGTCGGCGCCCAACTCCTCGGCGGCGACCGCCAAGTCGATGGACTGCAGCAGCGTATCGGAGGCGGAACGGGTCTGCAACCCCGGCGAGTCGGACCAGTGACCGAAGGACAGAAAGCCAATCTTCTTCATACTCGAACTAACCGAACCGCGGTCCGGTTCATTCCCTCGCCTATTCACCCAGGTAGAAGGCCGCAGCGTTGTTCCAGAAGACGTCGTCGAGGTGCCCGGACCCGACCGCCTGCGCGATGCGGTCGAAGTCGTCGTCGCGGAACGGGCGACGGGCCCGTGTGGACGGCAGATCGGTGCCGACCATGAGCGCGGTGGGGTCGACGGCCAGGATCGCCGCGATCGCCGCCGCCGGGTCGAGCTCGATCTGGCCGAACCCGGTGGCCTTCACCTTGACCCCACGCTCCACCAGCCGCAGCAGCCGCGGCAGGCCCTCGGCGCGCATGCCGAGGTGGTCGATGCTCGCCGCGGGCAGGCCCGCGATGCGCTCGGCCAGGTCGTCGTCGACGGTGGCGGCGTCGATGTAGAACTCGGCGTGCCAGCCGGCGAGGGCATGGACCCGGCGGGCGAGCAGTTCCAGATCGTCGAGATCGGCCGAGCCGCCGCGCGCGACGTTGAACCGCACCGCGCGGAACCCGGCGTCGTGCAGAGCCCGGATCTGCGCATCGTCGGTGTCGACGGGAATCTGCGTGACGCCCACGTAACTCGGGCCGAGCTCGTCCAGCGCGTCGATGAGGTAGCCCTGGTCGAAGGCCTGAAACGACCCGGAGACCACCGCTCCGCCGGTCACGCCCAGTCCGTCGATGCGCGCGGTAGTCCGCGACGGTGAACTCGTCGGGCAGATAGCCGTTGTTCTCCACCAGCGGGTGCGCCGCGTCGATGATGTGCATGTGCGCATCGAAGGTCTTCGGCGCGACGCTCATGGGTACGCCTAGTTCACCGAAACCTGGCCTTGCATGACCTTCTCATCCTCGCCGAGCGCGCGGACGTGCCACCACTGTTCGGTGAAGCGGCAGACCGACATCAGCCAGCGACCGTCCACGCGCACGTACTCGTCGACGTACTCGCCGACGGCCAACGTCTCGGTGCGGTTCATCACGTTGATCTGGCGGAACTGCAGCGACCACCGGCCGCGCGCGGTGCCGTCCCCGGTGATCTCGATGTCGGGGTGCGTGCCGTGGTGCATGTCGAGCACCACGTACTGCTCGTCGACCTCCGCGCAGGCGAACCGCCGAAAGACGTCCACCATCGGCGCCGCATCGGTAAAGGAACCCATCCGGCCGTAGTCGATCACCGCGTCTTCTGACACGAAGCAGGCGGAGAATCCGGCGGGATCCTTACCGTCACACGCTCGCCAATACCGGTACTTCAGGGCCTTGATCTGTTCTATCGCCTCGAGATTCGCCACTCGTTCGGCCAGGGAATCGGTCACTACCGCACGCTATCTCCCCGCGCGGGGAAACCGCGGACATTCCGACGAACGGACCCTCCCATCTGACTAGAACGCGTTCTAGTAGGTTCTTGCATATGAATGAATCTCGGGGAGTGGCGCGACACCTTCGTATCCTCTTGGTAAGCGTCATCACGGTGCTGGTCGCCGCGTCCGTGCCGGGCGCTCTCACCGGCCCGGCCCAGGCCGAGCCCACCGGGTCACCCGCCTACTCGCTGGCCGGCAAGTGCTACCAGCTGACCGGCCCCAAGGTGCCCGCGGGCAAGTACTACGCCAAGGCCGCGGACCTGGGCCAATTCCTCTTCTACGACACCGCCGGACGCGTGCTGACCGCCGCGGGCAAGACCGTCGCCGCGCAGCACCAGCTGTCCAACGACGCGATCTGGTCGGTGCGCGCAACCGGCGACGGCTACCGGATGACGTCGACGACGCAGCGGTCCACCGCCCGCACCGTCGCGCTGACCCCCGCGCAGGGCTGCCGCACCTTCCCCGAGGCGCAGCTGAACGTCGACGGCGGCCCGACGCCCGGCGTGAACGCACAGGGCGAGCTGACCGGCTTCGTCGACGGCCACGCCCACCTGATGGCCGAGCAGTTCCTCGGCGGCGGCATCCACTGCGGCAAGCCGTACAGCCCGCTGGGCATCACGGTGGCACTGAAGGACTGCGCCGACCACGGCACCGACGGCATGCCCGCCCTGCTCGAGCACGTCCTGTCCAAGCCGGGCCCGCACAGCAGCGACGGCTGGCCGACCTTCGAGGGCTGGCCCAAGTGGTACTCGCTGACCCACGAGCAGACCTACTACCGGTGGGTCGAGCGCGCGTGGCGCGGCGGCGTGCGGCTGATCAACAACTACTACGTCCAGAACCGGGTGCTCTGCGAGCTGTACCCGCTCGGCGACGAGACGTGCGATGAGATGGAGTCGGTGCGCGTGCAGCACCGTCGCCTCAACAAGCTCATCGACTACATCGACGCCCAGGCCGGCGGACCCGGCAAGGGCTTCATGCGGATCGTGCGCAGCGCCGCCGAGGCGCGCGCGGTGATCGCCTCCGGCAAGCTCGCCGTGTCGCTGGGCATCGAGATCTCCGAGCCCTTCGGCTGCCGCATCATCAACAACGTCCCACAGTGCGACAAGGGTGACATCGACCGCGGCATGGACGAGCTCAAGGCCATGGGCGTGCGGCAGATGATCCTCACCCACAAGTTCGACAACGCGCTCGGCGGTTCCCGCATCGACAGCGATCTCACCGGCGCCGCCGTGGGCATCGGCCAGGTGCTGGCCACCGCCGTCCCGTGGCAGACCGAACCCTGCCGCACCCCGCTGCGCGACAACCAGGCGCCGCTCGACGGCCCCGATCGCTGCAACGCGATGGGCCTGACCGCTCTCGGCGCGTACGCCGTGGAAGGCGCCATCAAGCGGAACATGATGATCGACGTCGACCACCTGTCGGTGAAGTCGCTCAACCGGGTCCTGCAGATCGCCGAGGCCCACAAGTACCCGGGCGTCACGAGCACCCACTCGTGGACCGACAAGTCGGTGTACAACCGGATCCTCGCACTCGGCGGCACCGTCGGACTGTACGGCGGCGCACCCGAGGATTTCGTGCAGGACTGGCGGACCCTCCGCAGCCACCTGAAGTCGGGCGCCGCGCCCCTCGGACTGTCGTTCGGCGCCGACACCAACGGCCTGGGCACCCAGGGCTCCCCGCGCGAGAACGCCGCGGCCGACCCGGTCCGCTACCCGTACCGCTCGGAGAACGGCACGCTGATGTACCGGCAGGTCTCCGGCACCAAGTCGTTCGACGTCAACGTCGACGGCAACGCCCACTACGGGCTGATCCCCGACTGGATCCAGAGCATGCGTCTGGAAGCCGGCGCGCAGGGTGACACACTGGTGGCCGACATGTACCGGGCCGCGAACAGCAAGGTGGATCAGTGGGCGACCGTGGAGTCCTATCAGCGATGACCGCTCCGACGCTCTCGCGCGGCACGTCCCTCGGGTACGCCGCCGGGAGCGTCGGCACCGGCACCTTCGGCGTCCTGCCGGGTCTGGTGCTGGCGTACTACCTGACCGACACTCTCGGCGTGGGCCCGTTACTCGCGTCGTTCGTGGTGGTCTTCCCCAAGATCATCGACGTGGTGATCAACCCGATGGTCGGCGCCCGCAGCGACCGTGACTTCGGCACCACCGGCCGCCGCACCCGCCTGATGTGGTGGGGCGCGATCACCATCGTCCCGCTGTTCATCGCCACCTTCGCCACCCCCACCAGCCTGTCGTCCGGCGGCGCGGCACTGTGGGTGCTGATCTTCTTCTCCCTGACCGCGGTGGCCTACGCGCTGTTCCAGGTCCCCTACATCGCGCTTCCGGCCGACCTGACCACGGACTATCACGGACGCACCAAGCTGATCTCCGACCGCATCGTGGTCCTCGCGCTCACCATTCTGGTGGTCGGTGCCGGCGCACCCGCCATCCGCAACGCGTTCGACGGCGGCTTCCGCGGCTACCTCGCCATGGCGGTGGCCACCACCGCGCTGATGACGCTCGGCATGGCGGCCGCGACGCACTGGGCCGGCCGCGCCGGCGCCACCGCGGTGGACCCGACGATCCCCCCCGCCACCTCGCGCACCCGGGACGGTTTCGAGGCGCTCAAGCACAACCACCACTACCGAATCCTGTTGCTGGTCTACGTGATGCAGGCGTTGGCGACCGCCGTGATGCTGGCCGGCACGCAGTACGTCGCGACGTACATCCTCGAGGACAAGGACGCACTGACACCGCTGTTCATCGCGCTGGTGGCCCCCGCGATCCTGATCATGCCGCTGTGGGTGCGGATCGGCGGCCGCTTCGGCAAGCAGCGCGCACTGGCTGCCGCGTCGGTCCTGTTCATGCTCGCCGCCGCCTCACTCGGCGCGGCCATCGTGACGCCCGGTGTCTGGATCTACGCCTCGGTCGCGGTGGCCGGCATCGGTTACGCGGGCATGCAGACCTTCCCGCTGGCCATGCTGCCGGACGTGATCGACGAGCAGTCCGCCGCTGTGGGCCGCGATCAGGGCGGCGCCCTCTCCGGGCTGTGGACCGCGTCGGAGACGATGGGGCTGGCGATCGGACCCGGCCTGTACCTGCTGGTCCTGGCGGCCGCCGGCTTCCGCTCCTCCACCGGCGACGAAGTGGTGGTCCAGACCGACGGTGCTCTCACCGGCATCACCGTCGGGTTCGCCCTCGTCCCCGCCGCCCTGATCGCGGTGAGCCTGGTGATCCTGTCCCGCTACCGCCGATCGGAGCAGCCCGCATGAGCACCCATTCCGAGCAGTACCATCGCACCCTCGCCGAGCTGGCTCGACGTCGCGCCACCGACGCACCGACCCACGGCGGCCGCGTCCTGTCGTACGTGTACGACTCCGGGCTGGCCGAACTCGACGATCTCGCCGGCGCCGCCGCGAAACTGGTGCAGCCGGTCAACGGCCTCGACCCCACCGTCTTCGGGTCGGTGGCCACCATGGAACGCGACCTGATCGCGTTCGCGCGCACCGCCTTTCACGGTCCCGATGCCGTCGGCTCGGTGACCTCCGGCGGCACCGAGAGCTGCGTGCTGGCCGTGAAGGCGGCCCGCGACCACGCCGGCCCGACCCCCGGCACCGGATCCATCGTGCTCCCCGCGACCGCGCATGCCGCCTTCGACAAGGCGGCCCGCCTCCTCGGCGTCCGCGCCGTGCGAGTCCCCGTCGACCCGGCCACCACGCGCGTGCGCCCCGCCGATCTGGCTGCGGCGATCGACGACGACACCTTCCTGCTGATCGCGTCGGCCCCCAACTACCCGACCGGCGCCCTGGATCCGATCGCCGAGATCGCCGACCTGGCCCGGGCCCGCGACCTGCCGCTGCACGTGGACGCCTGTCTGGGCGGCTTCGCTCTCGCCTGGTGGCCGGAGCCGTTGCCCGCCTGGGACTTCCGCGTTCCGGGGGTCACCAGTATCTCGGCCGACTTCCACAAGTACGGCTACGCCCCCAAGGGTGCGTCGGTGATCCTGCACACCGACCGCGACCGGCACCGCGCCGGCTTCTTCGCCACCACCGAGTGGCCGGGCTATCCGATCGTGAATCCGACGCTGCTCGGATCGCGGTCGGCGGCCGGACTCGCGTCCGCATGGGCCATCACCGACTACCTCGGCCCCGACGGTTTCGCCGCACTGGTCGCGCCCATCGCTCGGGCCACCGCTTCCCTGCGCGCCGCCGTCGATGCCATCGACGGTCTCGCGGTGGTCGGAGCTCCGGACGGACCGGTCTTCGCGGTGGTGGCCGATCCGACGTCGGCCGCACCGATCGACCCGCACCGCTGGTCGGCCGCGGTGGCCGACCACGGTTTCACCCTGCAGGAACAGCCGAGCTACACCCAGAACGACGGCACCGTACTGCCGGCCAGCACGCACCTGACGGTGACCCCGGTGACCGCGGCAGTGCTCGACGACTTGATCGCCGCCCTGACCGACGGCGCCGCGCAGGCCCGCGGTCAGGACCGCGCCGCCGCTCCCGAAGCGCTCGCCGGGCTGGCGCAGGCCTTCGACGCCGGCGCCCTCACCGTCGACGATGCACTCGCCCTCGACTCGGCGTCCACCGAAGCTGCGCTGGTGGCGGCCGGTATCGATCCGCACACCGATCCCGCCGTCGCGGGCGACGCGCTCGACCTGCCGGCGATCATCGCGGCCATCGAACTGCTGCCGCGCCCGGTCACCGCGAAGATGCTGACCGAGTTCCTCGCGTCGTACGCCAACCCCTGAGCCGCGTCGTCGTACCGGCGCGTACGAGCGGGCTCAGCCGAACCGGGTCATCCGCGGCAGCGGCTCGACGTCCGGATCGTCCGGGTCGACGGCCAGGTCGATCACCTCGTTGAAGCCCTCCACCAGGCACTGCGCGAACAGATCGAGATCGACGATCGCCGCCGCGTCCGAGTTCAGCCCGAGGCAGGCGACGCCGTTGTGGGTGATCATGGTGGCCATCACCGCGCAGCCCGGCAGCGGACCGAAGGGGAACATCCGCTCCACGCGCGCCCCGGCCACGAACGTCTCCCACGGAATGCCCGGCACGTTGCTCGCCTGCAGATCGTTCTGCGCCGTGGTGCCGCTGAACTGGGCCAGCACCGGCCCGGGCAGCCACGCCAGCAGCGGTCCAGCGGTGTTGAAGATGTCCACCGCGGGCTCGTTGCGGGCGGCCCGCACCTGCTCGCGAATGGTCAGCACCCGCTCGAACGGATCGTCGATGCCGACCGGGCCGGCCAGGCGACCCACCGCGATGCGGTTGCCGCCGGCCGGGTCGTCGGGCTGCCGCACCGAGATCGGGATCGCCATCGGAATGGCCTCCACCATGGTGCCCATCTGCTCGTGGTAGCGGCGGAAGCCGCCGATCAGACCGGCCAGGTAGACGTCGTTGATAGAGGCGCGGGTGGCATCAGCCGCGGCTTTGAGCGCGGTGAACGGCACCTCGAAGGCGCTGAAGCGGCGCGCCACCCCGCGCTCGGCGAGCAGCGGCGATCCGGGCGGGCTGATCATCCCGGCCACCCGCGGCACCGAGCGCCCGTACCGCAGCACCCTGCTGAGCGCGCGACGCGGCGAGGTGAGGGCCAGCGCCCCGTCGACCGCCATCTCGGCCAGCCGCGGCACACGTCGCGCCTCCTCGCCGAGCTGACGCCGCAGCACCTCCAGCGCGGTCGGTTCGACGATCGGCGGGGCCGGCGGCTGCGGCTTGCCCGGGATGGGATCGCGACTGGTCGAATGCAGCTGCGCCAGCGCCAGGATCGCACCCAAGCCGTCGGTGAGCGCGTGGTGCGCCTTCAGGAAGTAGGCGGCCTGACCGCCGGGCAGGCCCTCGATCAGGTAGCCCTCCCACGGCGGACGGGCCGGATCCAGCGGCGTCATGCCGAGTTGCTCGCAGGTGCTCAGCAGTTCCCGCATGCTGTTGTCCCCGCCCAGCCGGAGCCGTCGGACGTGATAATGCAGGTCGAAGTCGGGGTCGACGGCCCAGCTCGGGGTACCGGTGCGCAGCGGCGACTCGATCACCCGCTCGCGGAAGCGCGGGGCCATGCGGCTGCCCCACTCGTGCGCGGCGACCAGCCGGTCCCAGCCCGGTGCGGTGTCGTAGATCTCGAGCATGCAGATGGTCGAACGCAGGCGACGATCGGCGTCACCGCGCCACATCACCGTGTCGACCGGGCTCATCTCAGTCGCTTCGCCCCATGCGATCGGCTTGTCCACCGTGTCGTCGGTGTGGGCCACGGCCGTCTCCTCACTGGTCATCGGAATTGTCCCGCCACTCGAAGATCCCCATCGTTCTGGTCATCCGCCCGTCGTCGAAGGCCGTGACCGGCCAGTCGGTGAGCGTGGAGATGAACTGCTGGCGCACTTCCTCGGCGTGCTCGTCGACCGTCTCCGGGCGCCAAACCGAGGTGTCGATCGGCGGCAGCACCTGCACCTCGACGGTGCCCGGTTTGATCAATTGCGAACCGCGCCACATGATCTCGCCCGCGTTGCGGAGCACCACCGGCACCACCGGGACGCCGGCCTGCATGGCGATGTGGAAGGGCCCCTTCTTGAACGGGCCGATCCGCGGCGTGGCCGAGCGGGTGCCTTCCGGGGCGACGACCAGCGAGAACTTCTCGTCCTGAATCTTGCGGACCACCGGCTCCAGCTGTTCGATCGCCTTACCCGCGTCGCCGCGGTCGATGAAGACCACGCCGCCGGCCGACAGGATGGAGCCGAACAGCGGCAGGTCGCGGATCTCCTTCTTCGCCACCCCCGTCGCCTGCCCGCGCACCAGGTGGATCAGCACCGGCAGATCGAGTTTGGACTGGTGATTGAAGACGAATACGCACGGTCGGTCCGAGGTCAGGTACTGCTCACCGTCGAGCACCGCGACGTCGACCCCGGCCAGCGCCAGCCCGGCGTCGAGGCCGCTCGCGACGGCACCCTGCATGGCCTCGGTACGGTCGCGGCCCAGCAGGCCGCTCGCGAACCCGACGGCCGCCGAACCCAGGAAGGTGCCGTAGAAGGCGCCGGTCCGCACCGCCATCGCCAGCGGATTGGCCGACGGATTGCGCAGGTCCAGGATCGGCCAGCCGCGCGCTTCCGCCACCCCGCGCAGCCCGCGCTGCGGCGAGACCGCGGCCGGGTGTCCCACCGCTTCGAGGTAGGGGACGTCCTCGTTGCCGTCGCTGTAGGCGAACGATGCGTCCAGGTCCAGGTCCCATTCGCGGGCCAGCCTGCGGACGGCGGCGGCCTTGCCCGGGCCCCACAGCGGTCGGCCCTTGATCTCACCGGTGACGATCCCGTCGACCACTTCCACGTCGGTGGCGAGGGCGCGGTCGGCGCCGATCTCCTTGGCGATCGGCTCGATCTGGAACCGGGTGGCCGACGAGGCGATGACGATCCGGTGCCCCCGCTCGCGGTGCGCGCGGATCACCTGCCACATCTGCGGCCGCAGCTTGGCCGCGGTCTCGGTCTTGAACAGCGTCTCCCCGAAGGCCAGCAGCTCGTCGTAGGTCTTGCCCGCGAAGGCCGGTCGGGTCGCGGCCAGCACCTCGGCGTAGTCCTGTTCGGACGTGCAGCCGCGCAGCGCGATGAGCAGGGCGTCGGTCACCTCTTCGGTGGTGAACTCCAGGCTGCGCAGGCGGGCCCGGAGGATGGCCGTCGCCGAGAAGCCCTCGATCAGCGTGCCGTCGTAGTCGAAGAACGCGCAGACCCGGTCGCCGGCGGGCGCATCCTTGATCTCCTGTAGACGGTCGGCGAGCGCGCTCATCGATCTTCCTCCTGTCCCGCCGCGGCGGCCTGTTCGGCCTCGATCGCCGCGATGCGCGCCAACCGGTCACGCAGTTCGTGTACTTCCGCGAGCCACTCGGCGCGGATGCGCTCCTGCTCGTCCTCGGCGCCGCCGATGGCGCCCATGTTCTCCGCCTGCCGGAACGCGGCGTCGTACAGTTCGCGCGAGACCGAATCCTTGCTCTGCACCACGCCCTGCAGCGACAGTTGCCGCCCCAGCCCGAGGCATTCCATCAAGAACTCGGCCTTGTCGATGGGTGCGTTACCGCGGTCGGCCAGCAGCGTGGCCACCACCAGCTGGGCGTCGAAGAAGGTCTGCAGGGTCCGGCGCGCGAACAGTTTGCCCGCATTGGCCAGCAGCGACTGGTGCACCCACTTCTGCGTGGGAACCGTGGTCCGCCACCCCGGTGCGAGCAGGTCGAGTTCGGCGCCGAGGCGATGCAGGAACTCCTTCTTCGGCGGGAAGAAGAACTCGAACTTGAGGAGATCGCGGATACGCAACGCCTCGGCCTGCGAGACGGCCAGCATGTCGTCCGAGCTCGCGGGGCTCACCGTGCCGTCGGCGACGGCCAGCATGGCCACCTCCACGATCGCCCGGTCGACGAAGTGATGCAGCGCACCGTTGCGGTAGTACGCGGCGATCGCGTGGTTGTCGGGAGCGATGCCCCATACCTTCTCGGGACCGCCGTCGTAGGTGGAGAGCACGCCGGCCTCGGTCAGCTCGCTGAGCGTCACCAGCAGGCCCAGCCCACGACAGCGGGACGGATCCGGCCCGGGCAGGCCACGATCGGCGATGTAAGTCAGCAGCGGCGCCAGGATCACCTCGATCTCGGCCGCCGTATACGCGCGGTCGGCCGCTCCGAGCGCCGCGAAACCGGCCAGCGACGTCGACGAAATGGGCGTGGCGGTGTTGATCTCGTCCATCACCCGGAACGCCACCTTCTCCAGGCGCGCCCGCCCCTGGCCGGAAGCGGCCAGCTGCTCGCGCAGCGAGAACGGCTCGCCGAACCGGACCCGGGCCTCACCGCGGTGCACGCGTTGACCGCGCGCATAGCGCAGCAGCCACTTGAGGTCCTCGGGCCGCTTGGTGCCGCCCGCCGCCTCCTGCGCCATCGCGGTGATCTCGGGCAACTGGTCGTAGACGATGGAGGTGGGCACCACGGTCACGTCGGCGTCGTCGAGCGATTCGACGGCCTCGGCCACGTACGACAGCAGGCCCAGCATCGGGGGACGCAGCTTCCCGGTCCGACTGCGCCCGCCTTCGATGTACCACTCCAGGTTGAAGCGCTTCTCCACGATGAACGACAGGTACGACCGCATCGCCAGCTTGTAGACGGGATCGGAGCCGAACTGGCGGCGGATGAAGATGGTGCCCGCGCGCTGGGCGATGGGTCCCATCGGCCAGAACGCCAGGTTGTTGCCGCCGAGCACCAGGTTGGGCGGGAAGTCGTGCTGATCCAGAGCGCCGCTGAGCACCAGCGGGTCCACGTAGGAGCGGTGCGACGGCAGGAAGACGAGCGACGTGGACTTGTTCAGCGTGCGGAGGCGGCCCAGCGTGTCCAGGTCCACCGACACCGTCCAGGCCCGCTCGTAGAGGCCGCGGAAGGTGGAGTTGAAGACGTCGCGCATCAGGCGACTCTGGGTCGCGACGAAGGTGCTCATCTTGTCGGTCGCCTCACGGGCGACCGACGAGGCCGGTCGGCCCAACTCGGCGGCGAGCTCGGCGATGGACGCCTGGAACCGTGCGGACGAGGAGATCTGCTCGGCCACCAGCCGCGGCACCTTGTAGCGATCGCCGACCAGTGCCAACTCGGAACGCTCGGCCGAGAGCGCCGCCCGCATGCCGACGAAGGCCGCGAACGACTCCCCTTCAGCCTGCTGCCGCTGATAGGCCTCGTCGAGTTCGGCGATCGTGGCCGACGCGCCTTCGACGACGCGCACCCGGTCGGGGTGGCGCCGTCGAATGCTCGGCTGCCGCCAGGCCGGCGGCTTCCGCGGATTCGACAGCACCACCGCGTCGGCGAGAGACACGCGGCGTTCGCCGCGCCGGACCGGAGGCAGCCAGACCACGCGCACCGGGATCAGCTCGGTGGAGTCCGGTTGCGCAGCGAAGTCGATCTGCTCCAGCGTCGACACCCGCGCGTCCGGATGATTGATGGCCGCCCAATCGGCGATCACCGCCTGCTCAGCGTCCGTTCGCACGTCCGCCAACACGATCGCTTCCACCACGCGCACTCCCCTTCGAACGAGTCGTCGGCCGCGCCCCGCGGCTCGACGTGCCCATTCTTCCCCATTCCGGCGCGCCGGGATGGCACTACAGCGAGCGCGAGATGATCTCCTTCATGATCTCGTTGGTGCCGCCGTAGATCAGCTGCACGCGGTTGTCGGCCCACAGGCGGGCGATCGGGTACTCGTTCATGTAGCCGTAGCCGCCGAACAGCTGCAGGCAGGTGTCGGCGGCCGCCATCGCACGGTCGGTGGTCCACCACTTGGCCATGGCGACCGTCGGAATGTCCAGCTCGCCGCGCAGGTGCTTCTCCATGCAGTCGTCGAGGAAGACGCGAGCCACGTGCGCCTCGGTGGCGACCTCGGCCAGCTTGAACTTGGTGTTCTGGAAGGCGAAGACCGGTTTGCCGAAGGCGGTGCGGTCCTTGGTGTATTCGATGGTCTTGGCGAGTGCGACCTCCATGCCGGCCACCGCTGCGACGGCGATGATCAGGCGTTCCTGCGGCAGCTGGGTCATGAGCTGGATGAAGCCGAGGCCCTCCTGGTCGCCGAGCAGGTTCGACTGCGGCACCCGGACGCCGGTGTAGTTCAGCTCGGCGGTGTCCTGCCCCTTCATGCCGACCTTGTCGAGGATGCGGCCGCGGCTGAAGCCCTCCCGGTCGGTCTCCACCAGCACCAGCGAGATGCCCTTGGCACCCTCTCCGGTGTCGGTCTTGACCACGGTGATCACCAGGTCGGCCTGGCCGCCGTTGGTGATGAAGGTCTTGTTGCCGTCGATCACGTAGTCATCGCCGTCCTTGACCGCCTTGGTCTTGACGTTCTGCAGGTCCGAGCCGGTGCCGGGCTCGGTCATCGCGATGGCGCCGACCACTTCGCCGGAGGCGAGCTTGGGCAGCCAGTGCTTCTTCTGCTCCTCGGAACCGTAGGCGAGGATGTAGTGCGCGATGATGCCGTTGTGCAGGCTCTGGCCCCACGACGAGTCGACGACCCGCGCCTGCTCCTCGATGAGCACCGCTTCGTGCGCGAAGGTGCCGCCACCGCCGCCGTACTCCTCCGGGATGGACATGCACAGCAGGCCGAGTTCACCGGCCTTGGTCCACAGGTCCCGATCGACGTGATGCTGCTCAAGGTACCGCTCGCTGTTCGGAGCGATCTCCTTCTCGCAGAACGCGCGCGCCATCTCGCGCAGCGCCGTCAGTTCCTCGGTCTCCCAGGAGGGCTTGCCCATGTCTTGCCTGCCTAACTAGAACTCGGTGAATGATGTCTCGGGTGAAACTCCTTCGGAATCCTAACCAACGACCGTTGTCAACGTTGCAGTCGGCCCACCCGACGAATTCGGCCGACCCTCCAGGCGGAGGATCGGCCGAAAAACGTAGAGCGGGTGGTTCCGCGCGAGGTCAGCTGTTGTCGGTCGCGTTGCCCTTGAGCCAGGTGGACCAGGGCACGTTCCAGTCGCCGAGGCCGTCGAAGCCGGACAGCGTCTCGCCGCCGGTGTAGCGGACCGTGACGGGGTCACCGCGCAGGGTGTTGCGGACGAGCCACTGCGCGTCCTCCGGGCTCAGATTCAGGCAACCGTGGCTGGTGTTCGTGTTGCCCTGTGCCCAGACCGACCACGGCGCACCGTGCAGGTAGATGCCGCTGTAGGACATCTGGACCGCCCAGTCGACCGGGGTGCGGTAGCCCTCCGCCGCCGACGTCGGAACGCCGTAGGTCGACGAGTCCATGATGATGTGGTCGACGCGATCGCCGATCATGTAAATGCCGTTGGGGGTGTCGTGCCCGGGCTTGCCGAACGACGTCGGCATGGTGCGGACGACCTTGCCGTCCTTCTTGATGACGACGGTCTTGGTCCGGTCGTCGGCGAACAGCTCCATGGCGCGCTTGACCGTGAAGTTCGACTTCACGTTCTCCTGGCCGAACATGCCGTCGCCGAGGTCGACGCCGTAGGTGTTCACCGCGATGTCGACCTTGGTGCCGGGCGCGAAGAAGTGCTCCGGACGCCAGCGGACCTCCCGGTCGCTGATCCAGTAGAAGGCGCCCTTGACCTCGGGAGTCGTGGTGACCTTGATGGCATCCTGCGCGGCCTTGCGGTCCGGGATCGCCTCGTCGAAGCGCACGCCGACGGTCTGCGCGATGCCGACGTCCTCACCCTTGCCCGGGAGGATGTACGCCTGGGTCAGGTTGTTCGGCGCCTGCGTGGTGAACGACTGGCTCGACGTGGTCTGCCCGCCGACGCCCACCGCGTCCGCGGTCACCGTGTACTCGCGGCCGTAGCCGAAGGGTTCGGTGCTGGTCCAGGTGGCGTTGTCGTCGCTGAAGCTGCCCTTGAGCGGCTTACCGTCGGCCTTGGGGATGGTGACGTTCGACAGCGCGCCCTCGGAGGCCTTGACCACGATCGGCTTGCCCGGCTGGACGCCGACGGCGTCCTTGTCGAGCGGCTTGCCCGCTTCATCAGTCACCGAGATGGCCGGCTTGACCATGTCGGTGAACTCACCCGAGGCGTGAACCACGTCGCTGTACTGGCTGCCGCACGCGGTGAGCACCACCGCGGCCGCCACGAGCGTGCTGACCGCCATCGCCCCTCTGCGGGCGCGGCGATGACGCAGACGACTGATCCCCATTTTGCTCCAACCTGAAATCGCCCCGGACGCAGCACGTCTAGGCCCCGACTAAACGGACCGGTCACCCGGATATTGCCATTGTAGGGAACCATCGACGCTGACGCATTCCCGCGCGCGGGAATCACACCCGCATCGCACGGCGCTCAGAGTACACTCTCCGCGCCCGCCCCCGCCACGCGGAAGTCGGCCGAATCACACGCGGGTAATTCGCCCGCCGCGCCCCCGTTTTCACACCTGCCCCACGCGCCCCACGCCCCTTGGCTGGCGTGTCGCGACCCGTCCGCCGCCGCGCGACCCGAGCCCCGACCGCGACCCGCTAACAGGGTCGCGACATGCGAAAATCCCCTCCCACCGACTGGTGGGAGGGGATTCACTGTGCGCCATCAGGGACTCGAACCCCGAACCCGCTGATTAAGAGTCAGCTGCTCTGCCAATTGAGCTAATGGCGCTTGGCCTTGCGAGAAGAAACATTAACAGCACATCTGCCGGAATATGAAATCGCCTGGTCAGAGACGGTTTCTCGCGCTGCGCTGCGGGGGCCTCTTCGCGCGGATCGTCAGTTCTTGACGATCTTGCGGACCACGATCACCACGGTGAGGGCGCCGGCGCCGATCAGCGAGAACTTGACCGGCGGGCTGGCCAGAAAGGTCAGCGCCTTGGTCTTGAAGTCGTCGGCCAGTCGCTGCGGGTTGGCCCGCTCGGCCAGCTGGTCCAGGGTCGTCGCCAGCTCTTCGCGCGCCCGCGCGATCTCCTGCTCGATACGTTGGGTCTCGTCGGCCACGCGGTCCTCCAAAAGATGGGTCGGATGTTCGCACGGGGATCTCACCCGCATGAGCAGAAGCCTACCCACCCGCCGCGAAAGAGCAGTTGACACGCTCGCGTTCGGTCGGCCCGTCGGTCCGGTTAGGGTTGATGCATGGCAGCCAATGGACGACTCGAAGTCGGCGACCTCGCCCCCCAGTTCACTTTGCCCGATGCCGACGGCAACCCCGTCTCGCTGTCCGACTACGCCGGACGCAAGGTGCTGGTGTACTTCTACCCCGCCGCGATGACCCCGGGATGCACCAAGCAGGCCTGCGACTTCCGCGACAATCTGGCCGAGCTGAACGAGTCGGGCGTCGCCGTCGTCGGTATCTCCCCGGACAAGCCTGCCAAGCTCGCCAAGTTCGTCGAGCGCGACGAACTGAACTTTCCGCTGCTGTCGGATCCGGAGAAGGAAGTCCTCACCGCGTACGGCGCGTTCGGCGAGAAGAAGCTGTACGGCAAGGTGGTGACCGGCGTGATCCGCTCCACCTTCCTGATCGACGAAGAGGGCCGCATCGCCGCGGCGATGTACAACGTGCGCGCCACCGGGCACGTCGCGAAGATCCGTCGCGACCTGTCCCTGTAGCCGCCCGCCATGACCGCTGATGCCGCGGCGCAACCGCTGGTCCCCCGCAAGCGGCCCGCGCAGGAGCGCAGCCGACGCAAGTTCGAGGACATCCTCACCGCCGCCCGCGAGGTGCTGATCGACGACGGTTTCGACTCGCTCACCTGCGAGCAGATCGCGACGCGCGCCGACGTGCCGATCGGCACGCTGTACCAGTACTTCGCGAACAAGTACGTGATCGTGTGCGAGCTCGATCGCGTCGACACCGCGTCCGTGCGCGACGAGCTGACCGAGTTCGCCGGCGCGATCCCGTCGCTGGAATGGCCGGCGCTGCTGGAGAAGTTCCTCGACCACCTGGCCGCGCTGTGGCGCAACGACCCGTCCCGGCGGGCGGTGTGGCTGGCGGTGCAGTCGACCCCGGCCACCCGCCTCACCGCGTCGTTGAACGAGCAGATCCTGGCCGAGCAGGTGGCCCGGATCCTGGCGCCGCTCACGCCGTCGCAGCGCGCACGCCGCGAGATGATGGCGCAGGTGCTGGTGCACACCGCCTACTCGCTGCTGAGCTTCTCGGTGCAGGACGGCCACGATCACGAACTGACCGTGCAGGAGCTCAAACGCATGCTCGCCGGCTATCTCCTCTTGGAGGAGACAGCCGGCGGCTAGCAATTCGTCGAGGCTCAGGCCTCCAGGATCGCGACGGCGGCGGCGGTGTCGCCGTCGTGCGTCAGCGAGATGTGAATCGTCACGTCGGCGAGGTAGCGCGCCAGGTCGCCGTGCAGGCGCACCTTGGGGCGACCCCAGTTGTCCGAGACGATCTCGACGTCGTTGACCGCCGTCTCCGGCAGCACCGGCGTCTGCGCGTACCGGCTCGACGACCACGCCTTGATGACCGCTTCCCGCGCCGCCCACCGGGCGGCGAGGTGCTGCGCATCCGCACCGCTGCCGGCGGCCGCGTCCCGTCGTTCACCGACGCGGAAGCTCATCAGCATCGTCGAACCCGGCTGCTCCAACTGCTCGGCGAAGCCGGGCACACTGACCACGTCGATCCCGACGCCCACCACGCTCATCGGTACGACCCGGCCTGATCGAGGCGGACCTGCGGATCCAGCAGCAGCGCGGCCTCGGCGTCGTGCTCGTCGACGGCGTCGTCGAACCGACGGTTCGGCGGACGCACGTACGCCGCGTCACCACCGCACATGGCCTCCAGCAGACGCTGGCGACCGGCGCGCAGACGCTCGGCGGACTGCGCGCGGTACTGCTCGCGCTGCTCGGCGGGCAGGCTCGCCAGGAAGGCCTCGGGATGGACGACGGCGATCAGTCCGGAGACGTGTCCGAAACCGAGGCTGGTCAGCAGACCGGCCTTGAGCCCGAAGCGCTCGCCCATCGCGATCGGCGTGCGCGGCCAGACCAGGTGCGGGTACTCGGCCATCTTCTCGTCGACGCAGTCCAGGCTGCGGTTGGGCGGAATGACGCCGTCGCGCAGGACCTGGCACAGACCGATCAGCTGGAAGGCGGCGGCGCCGCCCTTGGCGTGACCGGTCAGCGATTTCTGCGAGACCACGAACAGCGGCGCCCCCTCGGTGCGGCCGATGGCCGACGCCAGACGCTCGTGCAGTTCCGACTCGTTCGGGTCGTTGGCCCGGGTCGAGGTGTCGTGCTTGGAGACGACGGCGACCTCGTCCGGGGTCACGCCCAGCGCGGCCAGCGACGCGGCCAGCGGCGAGTCGACCCCGCCGCGCGCGGCGCCCAGGGCGCCCAGACCCGGCGCCGGGATGGAGGTGTGGACACCGTCGCCGAAGCTCTGCGCCCACGCCACCACACCGAGGACCGGCAGACCCATCTGGGCCGCGACGTCGCCGCGGGCCAGCAGCACGGTGCCGCCGCCGGCGGACTCCACGAAGCCGCCGCGTCGTCGATCATTGGCGCGCGAGAAACGACGCTCCTCGATGCCGCGGGCGGTCATCTTGGCCGAGTCGGCGGTGGCCGACATGTCGCCGAAGCCGACGATGCCCTCGATACCGATGTCGTCGAACCCGCCGGCGACGGCGAACAGCGCCTTGCCGAGGCGGATCTTGTCGACGCCCTCCTCCACCGAGACGGCGGCGGTGGCGCACGCGGCGACCGGGTGGATCATGGCGCCGTAGGAGCCGATGTACGACTGGACCACGTGCGCGGCCACCACGTTCGGCAGCGCCTCCTGCAGGATGTCGTTGGCCTTGGCCTCACCCAGCAGCGTGTCGATGTACAGCGACCTCATCGAGGTCATGCCGCCCATGCCGGTGCCCTGCGTGTTGGCCACCAGGCTCGGGTGCACCCAGCGCATGAGCTCGGACGGCGAGAAGCCCGCGGTGATGAACGCGTCGACGGTGGCGACGAGGTTCCACAGGGCCACGCGGTCGACCGACTCGGCCATGTCCGGCGAGACGCCCCAGCGAACCGGGTCGAAGCCGGTGGGGATCTGGCCGCCCACGGTGCGCGAGAGCTCGAACTGACGCGGCACGCGGATCTCGGTGCCCGCCAGGCGGGTCACCGTCCAGTCGCCGGTGTCGCCGGCCGGAGTGATCCGGGTGCGCTCGGGGTCGGCGGCGGCGAAGGCGCGAGCCTGTGCCTCCGACGGCACCGAGAAGCTCAGGTCCTGGTCCAGGAAGACCGACTCGAGCAGCGGCGCGGCGTTGTCGACCATCGCCCCGTCGTCGGCGTAGCGGCGGATGCCGCAGCGCTCGAGCACGGCGTCGTGGTAGCGCTCGGCGATGTCGGACTCGGCGACCGGGTCACCGGACTCGACGTCGTACCAGCCGGGCTTGGGCGCGGTGTCCCATTGCACCAGGCCAATGCTCCACGCCAGCTCCAGCACACCGGCGGCGGACAGCTTCTCGTCCACCTCCATCTCGAAGCGGGTGCGGGCCGAACCGTACGGGCCCACCTCGCCGGCGCCGACGATGACCACCAGGTCCTCGGGGCGGGTGTCCAGCTCGGCCCAGTCGATGCGGTGGCCCAGCTCGGCGCGCGCCGGTGCCGACAGTGCGGCGACCTGCGTGACCTCGGCCTCCGCGGGCGCCTCGTCGACGCGGTCCGCGGCGGCCTGGGCCTGCTCGGCCAGCGCCTTCATGTCCAGCGAAGCCCCGTCCAGGCCCGCGGTGAAGTCGGCCAGCAGCGGCGCGGTCTGCGCCTGGGTGCGGGCCGCCCGAGTGCACAGGTCCACCAGGTTGGCGGCCATCTCCTCGGTGCTCCAGGTGCGCACGCCGGCGGCCTCGATGGCGTCGACCATCACGTCATTGCCGCCCATCAGGCCGGTGCCGCGCACCCACCCGATCAGCGCGTGCGCCAGGCTGGTGCGGCCGTTCCACGAGTCCTCGGCACCCCAGCGGGTGACGAGCGCGTCCAGGGCGGCCTTGCTCTCGCCGTAGGCACCGTCGCCGCCGAACATGCCGCGGTTGGGCGAGCCCGGCAGGACCACGTGCAGGCGACCGTTGATGTCGTGATCGGCGCCGATGGCCGACAGACCACCGATCAGCCGCTCCACCGACCACAGCAGCACCTTCATCTCCAGCTCGGCGCGGGCGCCGGCATCGGTGAGGTCACCGGCCACGCGCGGTGCGGCGAACGGGAACAGCAGGCTCGGCCGCAGGACCGGCTTGACCACCGCGGTGCTGGCACCGAGATTCTCGGTCTGCTCGGAGCCGAGCCATTCGGTCAGCGCGTCGACGTCGGTGTATGACGCCATGTTCGCCGGTACCACCCACAGTGCGGCGCCGGTGGCGGCGTGCTCGCGGTAGAGCTTCTTGTAGAAGTCCAGGCGCTCGCCGTTCAGGCGCGAGGTGGTGGCCACCACGGTGGCGCCGCCGGCCAGGAGTCGGCCGACGACGGCGGCCGCGATCGAGCCGGCCGAAGCGCCGGTCACCACCGCGATGTCGTCGGCGAACTCGCCGACCACGGTGCGGCGAGCGGCCTCGGCGATGCCCGCGTAGACGTCGGCGTGCGCCGCGCGTCCCTCGGCGCGGGCCTTGCCGGCCCACCAGGTCGCGTGCTCGGCGACGGTCTCGCCGGCGTCCGCGAAACGGTCGACGACGGTCGCGTCGACCTCGGTCAGCCACAGCCGCGCGAGGTCCTCGCGGGCGGTGGCCCAGCGGTCGTCGATCAGCACGGCGCGCTCGGCGTCGAAGACGGGAGCGACGGCGCGCTGCCAGTCCGCCCCCAGCTCGGCGCTGACGCGATCGGCCAGTTCGGCGGCCTCGGTGTCCGACTCCGGCGCCGACGCGGCGTCGGTCAGACCCAGCTTGGCCAGCACGGTCTGCGCGGCCGCGGCCAGCACACCATCCGGGCCGGTGATCTGCTCGGCGAACTCGCCGAGGGCCGCGGCGTCCACCGCTGCCCCGCCGCCACCGGCGGCGGCCGGGATCTCCACGGCGGTGCCGCGGGCGGCGCCGACGCTGCGCACGGCGCGGTCGATCACGGCGTCGAGGGCATCGACGTTGCCGACCGGGCCGTCGAGCAGGTCACCGAGGTCGCCGCCGCGCACGCTAGCGCCGTCGCGGGTGCCCAGGGCGAGGGCCACGAGCGCGTGCTGCGCCCAGCCCGGGCCCAGCTGCCAGGTGCCGGTGACGCGGTCGATGACGTGCGACTGGCGCTTGCCGACCGGGCCGGCGATCTTGCGGAACTGATCACCGACGGCATCGGTGAGGACATCGCCGAGCGGGCGGTAGCCGCGGGCCAGCGAGTTCACCGTGGTCGACAGGGCCGTCATGTCGGCTTCGGCCGCGCCGTCGATGGCTCCGAGGCCGAGCTCGGCACCTACGTCCAGCAGCAGCTGGTTGCGGCGCGAGGACACGCCGTCGCACAGGGCCTCGATGGTGTCGGCGGCACCGATCTGGTCGGTCCGCATCTTGGTCCAGAGCGCGATCACGGCGCGGACCGCGTCGGTGGGACCGAACGCGATGTCGTCCGGGCGCGGGCCGGTCGCGGCGGCGGTCGCCACGGGTGCGGCGGCAGCGGCGGGGGCGGCCGGTGCGGCAGCTTCGGCGGCGGGAGCGGCGGGCTCGTCGAGCTCCTCCGCCTCCGGCTCGGCGCCCGCATCCTGGGCGGTGAGCAGCGCGGCATCGGACTCGGCGTTGACCACCTCGGTGGCCGCGGTGGCGTAGTCGGGCAGCTTCAGCGTGTTGCGCGCCAGGCCGCTCAGCGTGGGCGCGGTGGCGACGCCGACCTCGACGAAGCGCTGCGTGCCCAGACCACCCTGCTCGGGGGCCGAGAACAGCAGATCCTGCGTCTCGATCCACCGCACCGGGCTGGCGAACTGCCAGGCCAGGAGCTCGATGAGGACCACGCGGGTCAGCTCGGCCGGGCGGGACGACCACGACGACCAGTCCGCGAGCACCGCGTCGAGCGGCTCGGACGGCACCAGATCGGCGATCTCGGCGATGAACTCGCGCTCCAGGTTGAACAGGCGCGGCACCAGGTTCGGGATGTACCGGCCCACCAGGATGGCCGGGTCGATGTGCGCGGGCAGCAGCTCGTCGAGCTTGCCGCGGAACTCCGGCACACCGGCGCGCAGCACGGTGGAGTGGAACGGGACGTCGATGCCGGGCACCAGGATGAAGGCGCGCTTGCCGCCGTGCTCGGCGACGCGACGCTCCACCTCCTCCTGGAGCAGTTCCAGGCCGCGGACGGTGCCGGCGATCGCGTACTGCGAGCCCAGCAGGTTGAGGTTCACCACCTCCAGGTACTCGCCGACCTGCTCGCCCAGACCGGAGACGAAGCCGATGACCTGCGAGTCGTCGAGCCCGAACTGGCTGGGGCGGATGGCCGCCATGCGGTAGTCGCTGCGGCCCTGCGCATCGCGCGGGACCAGGTGATGCATGGCCGAGCCGCGCTGGAAGACCACCTCGAGGACGGCCTCGAGCGGCAGCACCCCGGCGCACGCCGCGAGGGCGTTGTACTCGCCGACCGAGTGGCCGCAGGTGATCGCACCGTCGACGAAGCCGCCGGCTTCGCGCAGTTCGGCGACCTGCGCCACGCCCAGGGTCGCCATGGCGACCTGGGTGAACTGCGTCAGGAACAGCACGCCGTCCGGGTGATGGTAGGTCTCGCCGTGGGCGACGAGGGTGGTCGGGTTGTCGCGCACCACGGCCAGGATCGAGAAGCCGAGCGCCTCGCGGGTGTGCGCGTCGGCGCGGTCCCAGACGGCGCGGGCGGCCTTGCTGCGCGAGCGCGCGGCCAGACCCATGCCCTTGCTCTGGATGCCCTGACCCGGGAAGGCGTACACGGTGCGCGGTGCATCGAGCAGCGCGGTCGCGGCCATCACCAGGTCGTCGCCGACCTTGGCGGTCACCTCGATGACGTCGCGGCCGGCGTCCATGCCGACGCGGTCGACGCGCACGGTGATGGTGTCGCCGAGGCGGACCATGCCGAGGAAGCGGGCGGTCCAGCCGCGGATGGCGCGCGGCGAGGGCACCGGGTTGTCCAGGTCGGCGGCGGTGACCACCTGCTGGGCGGCGGCCGACAGCCACATGCCGTGCACGATCGGCTCACCGAGGCCGGCCAGCTTCGCGGCCAGCGCATCGGTGTGAATCGGGTTGCGGTCACCGGAGACCACGGCGAAACCGGTCATGTCGGCCGGGGCCACGATCGTGGTGGTGCGCAGGTGCTTGCGGACGGCGCTGACCTCGTCGGTCGGTGCGCCGCCGGCGCGCCGGGGGTCGGTCAGGTCGGCCGCACCGCTGCGTCCGCGGATGGCGAAGCGCTCGGCGAGGGTGGCGACCGGGGTGCCGTCGGCGTCGGTCAGTTCGACGTCGACCTCCACCACGCGACCGGCCGAGCTGTCGTAGACGTCGGCGAGGCGGGCGACGACGGTCAGGTCGGTGTCCGCGGCGGGAACGGCACCGGCCAGCGCGGTGGCGTGGTCGAGGTGCACGAGGTCGAGCAGACCTTCCACCACGGGCACGCCGGCCTCGGTGGTGGCGGCGCCGAGGACGCTGAACACGGCAGGCCAGCAGGCCGTCACGAGGGTGTCGGGCACGGCGAAGCCGAGCGGCTCGGCCGGGGTGACCGGCGCGTACCGACGCGGCAGGGTGGCGGCGGTGACACCGCTGTGGTCGGCCACCGAGTCGGCGTGCCAGGCGATGGTGGTGGTCGCGACGCCGTCGGCGACGGGGGTCAGCGACCCGCCCGCGGCCACGGTGAGCAGTTCGCGCATGGCGCCGGCGGCGGCGGCGATGCCGACGCTCGGCACGGCGCCGTCGAGGCAGCCCGCGTCCACCGTCAGCGGGATCCGCACGGCGGTGCCGGCCACCGGGACCGACAGCTCGAAGACCGCCGGGTACTCGTCGACGTCGGACACCTGCACCAGGCGGGCGCCGGTCGGGAGGTGGTCGGCCACCTGGCCGTCGTACACCTCCCAGCCCGCGAGGTCGCCCAGCAGCGCGATCGGGTTGGCCACGATGCGACCGGCCCACGAGACGTCGGCCGATTCCAGCAGCATGGTGATGTGCCCGGCCGAGGGCACCGCGCCGGTACGACGACGCGTATCCGCGGGCCACGAGTGCTCGCCGCCCGCGCGCAGGACGTCGACGACGTGCGCTTCGAAGCGGTTCAGAAGGTCGCCGACCGGCTCGTCGACCTCGGTGATGCCGGCCACGGCCACCGGGCCCGGGATGATGCAGACCTCGTCGGCGCCGTAGCGGGCGTCGTGGGCCTGCCACAGCGAGTCGCTGCGCCACCAGCGGCGCACGTCCTTGTCGACCACCGGCACGAAGTTCACCGGCTTGCCCGGGGTGCGGCACAGCTCCAGGAAGAAGGCCACATCGGCCGGGTGCAGCACGTCGGCCTCGATCGCCGGGTAGGCCTGCGCCAGCTCCGCGATCGCGGTGTGCGGGTTGTCGACGTCACCGTCGAAGAGCGAGTCGAACTCGCCCGAGTCGAGGTGGTGCATGCGCGCCTCGGTGCGGTGCAGCATGTCGGTGAAGCGCTGCGCCCAGGTCACGTCGGCCCACGGCAGGGCCTCGGCGGTGTCGGGGCCGACGGCGAGGTCGGCGTACCGGCCGAGCCACTCGCGGTAGGTCATGGACGCCACGTCGCCGAAGTACGGCTTGGCGGTGCCGGCCATCGCGGCGATGATCTCGTCGCGGCGTTCGGCGACGGCGTCGGCGTCGCCGGCCACCTCGTCGAGCAGGCGACCGCAGCGCGAGGCGGTGTTGTCGATCTCGTGGATGTCCGCGCCGAGCTGGCTGCGGCCGGAGGCCATGCCGGCCTCGCTGTGGCCGGCGCCGATCCAGGCGTCGCAGCCGCGGGTGTCGGCCAGCAGCTGCTTCACCTCGGGCGCGGTGGTCGCCTCCAGCGTCGCCATGGCGGCGGTCCCGATCAGGATGCCGTCCAGCGGCATCAGGGGGTAACCGTGCCGCGTGGACCACTCACCGGTGAGGTAGTCGGCGGCCCGCTCGGGCGTACCGATGCCGCCGCCGACGCAGACCACCACGTTCGGGCGGTCACGCAGCTCGCCGTAGGTGGCCAGCAGCAGATCGTCGAGGTCCTCCCACGAGTGGTGACCGCCGGCGCGGCCGCCCTCGACCTGCACGATGATCGGAAAAGCGGGCACTTCGTTGGCGATGCGCACCACGGCGCGGATCTGCTCGACGGTGCCCGGCTTGAACGCGACGTAGTGCAGCGCAGCGTCGTTCAGCTCGTGCACCAGGTCGACGGCCTCCTCCAGTTCGGGGATGCCCGCGGTGATGATGACGCCGTCGATCGGCGCACCGGTGGCGCGCGCCTTCTGCACCAGGCGCTTGCCGCCGAGCTGCAGCTTCCACAGGTACGGATCCAGGAACAGCGAGTTGAACTGAACCTCGCGGCCCGGCTCCAGCAGGTCGGTGAGGCGCGCGACGTTGTCGGCGAAGATGGCTTCGGTCACCTGACCGCCGCCGGCCAGCTCGGACCAGTGGCCCGCGTTGGCGGCCGCCGCGACGATCGCGGGGTCGACGGTGGTCGGCGTCATGCCGGCCAGCAGCATCGGCGACCGGCCGGTGAGGCGGGTGAACGGGGTGTCGACGACGGTGCGGCCGTCGGGCAGCTGCGCGAGGCGCGGCGCGTACAGCGCCCACGGCGCCGAGATCTCCGGGACGTTGCCCGGGACGAAGAGGTTGCGCTGGCCGCCGCGGGTGGCGACGGGCACGGCGCCCAGGCCCTGACCGCGCACCAGCGACGACGCCAGGCGGGTCGCCAGGTCGGCGGGACCGAAGTCGAGCAGCCATCGTGCGCCGCTGGCGACCACTTCACCGATCTGGGCCACCCAGTCGACGTGCTCCACGAGCACGGAGTCGGCGTACCGGTGCGCCAGTGCGGGGTCGAGCCCGCAACGCTGCGCCCACTCGGTGACCAGCGCGATGCCGTCGGTCATGTCCGGGTGGTGGAAGGGCACCGTGGTCATCACGTTCTCGAAGACCGGCGCGAACGGCGAGCCGCCGGTCAGCTTGCGCTTGTGCTCGTCGGCCGAGCGGGCGGCCTCTTCCTCGCACAGCACCTGGAAGGCGGCGAGGTGGCGCGGGGCGCCGGAGAGCACCAGCGCGCGGCGGGTGTTCTTCACGGCGATGGCCGGGGCGCCGAGGCGCTGGTCGGCGGGCAGGTTCGACACGTACTGCGCCAGCAGGACCTCGATGTCCTTGGGCACCACCTGCGACACCGACAGCATCGGCGAGGTGTCGGCGTTGCCGGCCAGACCGCGACGGCGTGCGGTGAGCGCGGCGGCCGCACCGATCAGCTGGGCCAGCGCCAGCAGCTGGGCATCGTCGGCGTCCCGGTCGGAGCCGTCGACGTTGAGCGCCTCGGTGGCCAGGACGCCCTGCGAGTGGCCGACGACGGCGATCGGCGGCACCGCGACGGTGTCCAGTCCCTGCTTGGCGAGCGAAGCGATGGTGGCGAGCTGGCTCAGCAGCACGCCGGGCAGCGAGACCGCGGCCTCGGCGAGATCGGCGTCGGCGAAGGCCTGCGGGTCCTCGTCGATCGCATGCATCCAGGCGATCGGGTCGAAGGAGCGCGTCCCGGCGCGCGCCAGGTCCTCCGCGACCGGCGCCAGCAGGCGGCTCGCGTCCTCGACGATCGCGGCCATGGCCGCTTCGAGGTCGGCGTCGATCACCACTTCGGCGAAGGACGGCAGCCAACCGCCGCCCTGTCCGCCGAAGCTCACGGCATAGGCCTCACCCGCGGTGAGACGGTCGAGCAGACTCGGTTCCGGTGCGGAGCTTCGGTCGTTACGCGAACGGGAACGGAACTGATCGAGGGTCACAGGCTCTCCTGAAAGGGTGCGCGGGCGGGCGGCAGCGAGGACTCGCTGAACACGGTCAATGATGACAGCCAAATATGAGGCTTCCCTCATGTTTAGGCCCGACCCGGGCGTATACCCACTGGTAGAACGGCGAGTAAGCGCCATTACCAGGGATTTTCACCCTCCAGAAATCGTTACCATTTCGTTATCTGTGCGGCGTGCCCGGCACTCGATGCCAAAAACCGTACACACCCTCGAAATTGCACTAGCAGTTGCTACATTCAATGGCTACCACCTGACGAATAGGAGCTCTCCATGAAACGTCGCCGCCTCCTCGGAGCGGTCGTGGCGCTCGGCGCAGCCGCCGCCCTGACCCTCACCGCCTGCAGTTCCGATTCCGATGACTCCCAGCCCGCTCCGGCCTCGTCGGACCCCGCGGCGACCGAGTTGCTGAACTCCGCAGCCGACGCCACCGCCGCCCTCACCGGCGCCCATGTGACGATGGCCGTCGACGGCTCCTTCCAGAGCATGAACGCCACTGCGGTGGAAGCCGACGTCAACACCAAGCCCCTCGCGGGCAAGGGCACCGCCACCCTGAACATGGGCGGCACCTCGGTGCAGGCGCCGTTCGTCTACCTGAACGACAACTTCTACGCCAACGTCGACAACAAGGGCTGGATCAACTACGGCGACGGCCGATCCATCTACGACGTCGCGCTGCTGCTCAACCCCGACACCGGCATCCCCAACGTGCTGCGCTCCATGGAGGGCGCCGCCACCGCGGGCGACGAGCAGGTCGACGGTGTGGCCACCACCAAGGTCACCGGCACCGTGCCCGCCAAGGCCATCGCCGGCCTGACCGGCGCCACCGGCGAAAGCGCCAAGGACTCCACCGACGCCGTGGACACCACCGTGTGGATCACCGAGGACAACCAGGTCGCCCGCGTCATCGTGGCCCCCACGAACGAACTGAAGCTGACCGTCGACGTCTCCAAATGGAACACCACCAGCGAGGTCAAGGCTCCGAGCCCGATCGCGACCCCGAGCGCCAAGCCCTCGACTCCCCCGGCCTCCGACCAGCCCACCACCGACAAGGTCGACGGCTGATTCAGCCGCCTCATCCAAGGAGAACGACATGAATCTTCGCGCACGACTCACCGGTGCCGGTCTCGCCGTACTCGGTGCGGCCTCGGTGCTGGCGGTCTCGTCGGCCATCGAACCCGCGCCCGCGCAGGCGGCCAACTACTACGGCGCTCTCGCGCTCTCCCCGTCGACCGGCGCCACCGGCCGCGCGTGGGACTACAGCGACACCACGAGCGCCCGCAACGCCGCCCGCTCGGCCTGCGGCTACTCCGACTGCAAGGTGGTGGCGGCCTTCGTGAACGGCTGCGGCGCCATCGCCCGCGGTGACGCCTATTGGGGTTACGGTGCCGCCGACGACCTCTACACGGCACAGTCGTACGCCCTGTACTACTCGGGCGGCGGCTACATCTACGACTGGCTGTGCACCTCGGGCCACTCCGCCTAGTCGCGCCGACGGACCCGCGAACGGCACCCGGAAGGCAATGCGCTCTTCCGGGTGCCGTCCGCGTTTCGCCCGCGACACGTTCGGCGAGGGGCCCCTCGCCGACCCGAAATGCACCTCACGCCGAAAGCACTATGACCCACTGCATCTTCTGTCAGATCGTGGCCGGTACCGCGCCCGCGTACCTCGTCTACGAGGATGAGCACGTCCTCGGCTTCCTCGACATCGCCCCCGTGCGTCCCGGGCACACCCTGCTGGTTCCGCGCGCACACGCCGACGGCCTGGTCGATCTTCCGCCGGAGACCGGCGGGCGGCTCTTTCAGGCCGGCCAACGCGTCGGCATCGCCATGCGCTCCTCGGCGCTGGCCGCCGACGGCGTGAACCTGGCGTTGAACGACGGGGCGGCGGCCTTCCAGACCGTCTTCCACTCCCACCTGCACGTGGTCCCGCGCCATCGCGGAGACAAGGCTCGCTTCGTGACCGGATTCCTCACTCGCCGAGCCGGTGACCTCGCCGCGACGGCGGCCGTTCTGCGTGCGGCGCTGGACGACGCCGGTCCCGCCGAACCGAGCGCGCGATGAGCCCCCTGGACATCGGGCGACGCCTGATCGCGCAGGCCCAGCACATCGTCGTCTTCACCGGTGCCGGTATGTCGGCGGAGAGCGGTGTGCCGACCTTCCGCGACGCCGGCACCGGCTTGTGGGCGCAGTTCGACGTCAGCCAGTTGGCGACGCCGCAGGCCTGGGCGCACGACAGCGAGTTGGTGTGGCGCTGGTACGCCGAACGCGCCGCGGGCGTGCGCGCCACCGAACCCAACTCGGGACACCACGCGATCGCCGCGCTCGCCCGGGACCGCCGCGCCGCCGGCGGATCGGTGCGGGTGGTGACGCAGAACGTCGACGATCTGCACGAACGCGCAGGCCTGGACGAAGTGTGCCACCTGCACGGCAGCCTCTTCGCACCCCGCTGCGATCAATGCAGCCGCCCCGCCGCCCTCGACGCGGCCCTGCGCGCCGAGCTCAGCGCGTGTCCGGCGTGTCCGGGGCGGGTGCGACCGGGGGTCGTCTGGTTCGGCGAGGCCCTGCCCATCCACGCGTGGGACTACGCCGAAGCCGCCTTCGACACCGCCGATCTCGTCGTGGTGGTCGGCACCAGCGGCGTCGTCCATCCGGCGGCCTCGCTCCCGGAGACCGCCGCCCTGCGAGGCGTCCAGGTGATCGAGGTGAATCCGGAGGCCTCCGAGCTCACCCGGGTGAACCTGCGGATCAAGACCACCGCGGCCGAGGGACTCCCCCTCCTGTTCGCCTGACGGTTCAGGCCGCTGGCGTCGTGCACACCGGACGACGCGATTCGGGCCGACGACAGACACGGGCCCGGGCGGTCATCGATTGACGATGTCCGCCCGGGCCCGTGTACGAGGGGTCCGGACCCGCTCAGCCGCGACCGCGGCCGGCGACACGCGGGGGACGCTTGCCCCAGTGGTCCTTCTTGCCGCCCTTGCCGTAGCCGCCCTTGTTACCGCCGCGCTGACGCGGGGCGCCCATGTCCTTGCGGATATCGATCGGGTGCTTGCCGATCCGGGTGTGCTTGAGCATCCCCAGCGTCTCGTTGTCGAGGTCCTCCGGCAGCTCCACCAGACTGAAGTCGTCGCGGATGCTGATGTTGCCGAAGTCGCCGCGGGTGAGGCCGCCCTCGTTGGCGATGGCACCGACGATCGCGCCCGGCGACACCTTGTGCTTGCGGCCCACGGCGATGCGGTAGGTCGCGAAGTTGCCGCCGCCCTTGGGGGCACGCTCCCGACGGTCGCCGCGATCGCGACGGTCGCCGCCGGGCGGGTCCGGCGTCATCAGGAAGCCGCCGTCGCGGGTCTCGAGCGCCAGCGCCGCGGCGATGTCACCGAGGGCCACGTCGTTCTCCCGGGCATAGGCCTCGATCAGACCGCGGAACATGTCCAGGTTCTCGGACTCCAGGTTTCGGGTGATCGACTCGCCGAACTTCACCACGCGCTGGGCGTTGACGTCCTCCACCGACGGCAGGTCGATCTCGGTCAGTTCCTGACGGGTGGCGCGTTCGATGGCGCGCAGCAGGTGACGCTCCCGGGGCGAGACGAACAGCAGTGCGTTGCCCGAGCGGCCGGCGCGGCCGGTGCGGCCGATCCGGTGCACGTACGACTCGGTGTCGTGCGGGATGTCGTAGTTGACCACGTGCGAGATCCGGTCCACGTCGAGGCCGCGTGCGGCGACGTCGGTGGCGACCAAGATGTCGAGGGTGCCGTCCTTGAGCTGGTTGATGGTGCGCTCGCGCTGCGCCTGCACCATGTCGCCGTTGATCGCCTGCGCGGACAGGCCGCGGGCGCGCAGCTTCTCGGCCAGTTCCTCGGTGGCCGACTTGGTGCGGACGAAGACGATCATGCCGTCGAACGTCTCCACCTCGAGGACGCGGGTCAGGGCGTCGAGCTTGCGCTGGTGCGAGACCTGCAGATACCGCTGGCTGATGTTCGACGCGGTGCTCGTCTGCGCCTTGACCTTCACCTCCTGCGGATCGTTGAGGTACTTGCGGGCCAGTCGACCGATGGTCGGCGGCATGGTGGCCGAGAACAGCGCCACCTGCTTCTGGTCGGGGGTGTCGGCCAGGATCCGCTCGATGTCCTCGGCGAAGCCCATGCTGAGCATCTCGTCGGCCTCGTCGAGCACCAGGTACGACAGCTCGGACAGATCGAGCGTGCCCTTGTCCAGGTGATCGATCACGCGCCCGGGGGTGCCGACGATCACCTGCGCGCCGCGGCGCAGGCCGGACAGCTGGATCCCGTAGCTCTGACCGCCGTAGATCGGCAGGACCTTCACCTCGGGCATCTTCGACGAGTAGCGCCCGAACGCCTCGGACACTTGCAGGGCCAGCTCGCGGGTCGGTGCGAGCACCAGTGCCTGCGGCTTCCGCGCGGACGTGTCTAGTCGGGACAGGACCGGAATGGCGAAGGCCGCGGTCTTACCGGTGCCGGTCTGCGCGAGGCCGACGACATCGCGTCCGGCCAGCAGGGGCGGAATGGTGGCCGCCTGGATGGGCGAGGGCGTTTCGTACCCGACCTCGTCGAGGGCCGCCCGTACCCGCTCGTCGATGTCGAAGTCGTCGAACGAGCCGGTCGCTGAACTGGTGTTGTCGGCGCCGCTCATGCGCGCTCATAAGTAGTCATCGTTTGCTGATTCTACCCCCCGAAAGCCCTGTGACATGCACCACTTGACTCGCTGGTAGGGTTCCCTTCACGAGGTTCGCCCGAACCTGGGACCGCAACGCACCATCACATCTCTTCGAGGGGATCGCACGCCATGCAGGAGTACACCACTCCCTCCACGCTGACCGTCGGCGACGACGTCACCACCGTCACGCGGATTCAGCAGCTCCGCCGCACCAATCCGACCATGCCGGTGTTCCGTCGCCTCGGCGACTCCGGCCACTGGCTCACGGTGACCGCCCAGCAGTTCGCCGAGGAAGTCGACGCGGTGGCCAAAGGCCTGATCGCCTCGGGCATCGCCCCCGGCGACCGGGTCGCGCTGCTGAGCTCGACCCGCTACGAGTGGAGCCTCATCGACTACGCCATCTGGCGTGCCGGCGCCACCACCGTGGCGATCTACGAGACCTCCGCCCCGGACCAGGTGGAATGGATCCTCACCGACTCGGGCACCAAGCTGCTCATCGTCGAGGACGCCGATCAGCAGACCCGCCACGGCGCCGTGATCGCGGCCGCGGACGCGCTGAACGAGACCCTCGTGATCGACGGCGGCGCCATCGCCGAGCTGTACAAGCGCGGCGCCGACATCTCCGACTCGATCCTCGACGCCTGCGAGGAAGCCGCCAAGTCCAGCGACGCGGCCACCCTGATCTACACCTCGGGCACCACCGGCCGCCCGAAGGGCGTGGTCCTCACGCACGCCAACTTCATCGCCGAGGCCGCAGCGGTGCGCGACTCGGTGGGCCCGGGCCTCAACGAAGGCAAGTCCACCCTGCTCTTCCTGCCCCTCGCGCACGTCTTCGCCCGCGTCATCGCGGTCGGCTGCATGGAGAACGGCGTCGTACTGGGCCACACCAGCGACCTGCCCAACCTCGTGGAGCACCTCGGCGTCTTCAAGCCGCACTACGTGCTGTCGGTGCCGCGCGTCTTCGAGAAGGTCTACAACTCGGCGCGCCAGAAGGCGGTCGACGGCGGCAAGGGCAACATCTTCGACAAGGCCACCGACACGGCCATCGCGTACAGCCGCGCGCTCGACGCCGGCGGCCCCGGCCTGGTGCTGCGCCTGAAGCACACGCTCTTCGACAAGCTGGTCTACGGCAAGCTGCGCGCCGCACTCGGCGGACAGTGCGAAGCGGCCGTCTCCGGCGGCGCCCCGATGGGCGAGCGCCTCGGCCACTACTTCCGCGGCGTCGGGATCCCGGTCTTCGAGGGCTACGGCCTCACCGAGACCACCGCGGCGGTCACCGCCAACAACGTCGAGCACAGCCGCATCGGCTCGGTGGGTCGCCCGGTGCCGGGCGTGTCCATCGGCATCGCCGAGGACGGCGAGGTGCTGCTGCGCGGACCGGTCGTCTTCACCGGCTACTGGCAGAACGAGGCGGCCACCGCCGACGCCATCCGCGACGGGTGGTTCCACACCGGCGACGTCGGCCGACTGGAGGACGGCTACCTCTTCATCACCGGCCGCAAGAAGGAACTGATCGTCACCGCCGGCGGCAAGAACGTCTCCCCCGCGCAGCTGGAAGACACCATCCGGGCGCACCCGATGGTGAGCCAGTGCCTGGTGGTGGGCGACCAGAAGCCGTTCATCGGCGCGCTGATCACCATCGACCCGGAGGCCGCGCCCGGCTGGCTCGAGCGCCACGGCCTGCCCGCCGACACCTCGATGGAGGAACTGGCCAAGAACCCGAACCTGCGCGCCGAGTTCGAGACCGCGGTGGCCGAGGCCAACGCCAAGGTCTCCGCCGCCGAGCAGATCAAGAAGTTCGACGTCCTCGCCACCGACTTCACCATCGACTCCGGTGAGCTGACTCCGACGATGAAGCTCAAGCGCAATGTCATCCACGACAGCTACAAGGTCGCGATCGCGAACCTGTACTCGTAGCCGTCGGGCCACATAAGTAACAACTGCAACACGAGTCACACCAGTAACGGCGCGTCGTCCCGGTCACCGGGGCGGGGCGCCGTTACCGTCGGGCCACCATGAGTCGAGATCTGGCCATCGATGCCACCCGCGGCCTGGCGATCTGGAGCATGATCAGCCTCCATTTCGCCAACGGCATGCTGATCGCCCTGCCCACCCACGCCTTCCCCCTGGTCGACGGCATGAGCGCGTTCGTACTGCTCTCCGGCCTGGTGCTGGGCCTGGTCTACCGCGGGTGGACGCAGCGCCACGGCCTGCAGTTCGCCTATCAGCGGCTGGCCCAGCGCCTGCTGGTCCTCTACGTCGCGCAGGTCGCCATCTCACTGGCGGCGGTGGCGACGGCCACCCTGCTGTCCGGCCAGGAGTACTTCCTGGTCGCGCGCCTCCCCGGCGACGAGCCCTTCCTCCAGCAACTCTGGTGGGCGCTGACGCTGCGCTTCCTGCCCGGCGGCGGCAACATCCTGGTGGTCTACCTGGTGCTGATGACGTTCGCCTTCGCCGTGGTGCCGTTGCTGATGCGCGGCCGGTGGACCTGGGTGCTCGCGGCGTCCGGCGCGCTGTACGTGGTCAGCCAGGTCGCACCGGCCTGGTGGATGTATCTCAACGCGGCCCCGGACGGCGGGCCGATCCAGAACTGGGCCGCATGGCAGGTGTTGTTCATCCCGGCGATGGTGGTCGGCTGGCAGTGGGAGCAGTGGCAGGTGCGCCGCCGTCTCGACGCTGCGCTCCCCCGCCTGACGGCGGTGACCGTGCTGGTCGGCGTGCTGCTGGCGCACGGCCTGTGGATCGAGCGCTGGCTGTGGCAGGCGCCCGAGCTCCTCGGCAAGGTGGAGCTGGGCCCGCTGCGCGCGCTCGCGTCGTGGCTGGTGGTGGCGTGCGTGTACGCCGTCTTCGGCCGCCTTCTACAGTGGATGCGTCGCGACTGGTTGCGGCCGCTGGTCTCGGTCGGGACGCGCAGCCTGGACGCTTACGTGATCCAGGCCGTCGCCCTCCTGGCCCTCCCGACCCTGTTCGCACCCCGTCCCTGGGGTGCGGGCCTGTCGACGCTGATCGTCCTGGCGGTCTTCGCCACCTGCTGGGGTTGGGCGGAGTTCCGCCGACACCGGGGTGTGGACAAACTGCATCGCCTGCCGGCGATCCTGGCCGACGCCGCCGCGACCCCGCAGCGAGGGGCGACTCTCGTGCGGGCCTGATCCACCCGAGAAGGAGTTCGCCATGTCCCCGCAGCGCCCGCACACGCCCCGTCCGGACCGGTCCGTTCCGGCCACCCTCGCCGACGACACGCTGAGCGTGCACGGCGGGAACCACGTCCACGGCGAGGGCGAGGCCATCCGGGTGCCGATCACCATGGCCAACTCCTATCGGCTGCCCTACGACCCTTCGACCATGGACTGGTCGGATCCCGATCACCTCGTCTACACGCGCAACACCGGTGTCAATCAGGTTGCGCTGCAACAGAAGTTGGCCGCGATGGAACACGGCGAGGATGCGCTCGCTCTGGCGTCCGGGGTGGCGGCGCTGCACGCGGTGTTCTTCACACACCTGCGCACCGGCGATCACGTGGTGGTCTCCGACACCACCTACGAGGCCACCTACAAGCTCTGGACCACACTGCTGCCGCGCAAGTACGGCATCGAGGCGACCTTCGTCGACATCACCGATCTCGACGCGGTCGCCGCCGCGATCCGCCCCACCACCCGACTCATCGCGTGCGAAGTGATCGCCAATCCCACCACCAAGGTCGCCGACATCCCGGCGCTCGCCGCGTTGGCGCACAGCCGCGACGTGCTGCTGATGGTCGACTCCACCTTCACCCCGCCGCCGCTGCTGCGCCCGCTCGAGGCCGGCGCCGACCTGGTGGTGCATTCCCTCACCAAGTACATCAACGGCCACGGTGACGCCATGGGCGGCGCGGTGATCGGCCGCGCCGAACTCATCGAGCCGATCCGGGCCGAGGCCATGGTGGACGTCGGCGGCGTGCTGTCACCGTTCAACGCCTGGCTGATCGTCCGCGGTTCGGTGACGCTGCCGCTGCGTCTGGCCCGCCACCAGGAGTCGGCACTGACGCTGGCCCGGTTCCTGGAGGCCGACGATCGGATCGCCTACGTCGCCTATCCCGGACTCGAGAGCCACCCGCAGCACGCGACGGCGCAGCGATTGTTCGACGGCCGGGGCTTCGGCGGGATCCTGGCCTTCGCGCTCGACGGCGGCCCCGACCTGCAGAACCGGTTCGTCGACGAACTCCGGGTGATCACCTCGGCGGTCTCGGTGGGACACGACGAGTCGCTCATCGTCCACGTGGGCACCTCCGGGCCGCGCGTGGCCGCCTACCCCGAGGGCTTCCGCACGCTGGGCCACCTGCGCTTCTCGGTCGGTTTGGAGGACGTCGACGACCTCCGCGCCGACCTCGCCGCGGCCCTCGACGCCGTCGTGGGCCCGGCCTGAGCGCCCTTCCAACCGGCGGGCGCGACGGCTATCCGGCGACGAACAGGATGCCGCGGGTGATCGCCTCGCGCACCACCGGCAGGGTCACCTCGGCGAGCGCGTCGGCGTCGACCCCGTGGAAGTCCGCGAGCAGTCCGATCAGCGCGCTCAGCGGCACTTCACCGCGGCAGCCGGCCAGCAGGGCGGTCATCACCTCGTCGACGGGCAGCACGGCCCCGGGACCGCCGGGGCGGGTCACCGCCGCCGAGATCTCCTGCCAACCGTCCGATCCGGGCAGCGACTGCGCTTCGAGGAAGACCGGCGAGGTGCTGAGCGAAGCGGCCAGCAGGTCGTCGTCGGACGTGGTGCGCAGGAAGTCCCGCCGCGCCCACCAGGCCTGTACTTCGAAGCCGGTCACTTCCTGGCCGGCCGCGGTGATCTCCTCGATCACCACGTCCGGTTCGCGGTCGGTATCGGGCTTGCGCAGCGTCACCAGCCCCATCCCGATGCCGACGATCTGTTCACGTTCGAACCAGTCGAGCCAGAGCGCGCCGCGTTCGGCGGCAGCCTCCGGGGTCTCGCCCGCGTCGGCGATCCACAGCGAGATGTAGCTGATCGGATCGGCCAGCTCGCGCTGCACCACCCAGGCGTCGAGGCCGCTGGCCCGCACCCACTCCCCGATGCGGGCCTGCCAGTCGTCGACGTCGTGCACCACCCAGTTCGCGAGCAGCTGGGCCACGCCGCCGGGCGCGAGGTGGTCGGCGACCTGCTCGATCAGCCGGCGGCTGATGCCGTCGCCGGCGATGCCGGAGTCGCGATAGATGTAGTCCTGGCCGCCCGCGCCCACCACGAACGGCGGGTTGGCGACGATCAGATCGAAACGCTCGCCGGCCACCGGCTCGAAGAGGCTGCCTTCGCGCAGATCCCAGGACATGCCGTTGAGCTCCGCGGTGACCTGCGCGAGGGCCAGGGCCCGCGGATTGGTGTCGGTGGCGACGAGGGTCTCGGCATGCGAGTCCAGGTGCAGCGCCTGAATGCCGCAGCCGGTGCCGAGGTCCAGGGCGCGCGCGGCCGGGGTGCGCACCACCGCGTGCGCCAACGACATCGACGCGCCCCCGATCCCGAGGACATGGTCGTGCGCCAGGGTGGCCGCGCTCAGGAGCGCGTCCTGATCGCTGACCACCAGGTATTCGTGATCGTCGCTGCCGTGCGGCCGGATGTCGAGGACCGCGCGGAAGCCGCCGTCGGCGGCGGCGAGGACGCCCTGTTCCACCAGGATCGCCGGGGCGATCGGCGCGAAGGCCGCGCGCACGTGCGCCTCGGGTTCCAGGCCGCCCAGCAGGAACAGCCGGATCAGCGTGGCCAACGGGCGACGAGCCTCGTCGGCGCGCTCGGTCGCGCGCAGGGCCGGCCACCACGTGCCGACGGTCAGCGCCGCACCCGCCTGCTCACCGAGCAGATCGGCAATGCCGGCGGCGGTGAAGTCGCGCTCGCGGAGCGCGGTCCCGAGGGCCTGCACGACGGACTGGTCACGGAGCGGAAGCGAGGTCACCGGCCCGAGCCTACCGGCCACCGCAGATTCACCGAATATTCCGCCCATACCGGAGAGTTACCAGGAGCGCCAGGACCGGATCGCCCGGCAGAAGACGCCGTTCTTTCCGACCCCGGTCTCGCCCCTGCTCCCCGCCCCGGATCGTGCGCCGCACTCGGCCCCCTCGTCGCCGTCGTCGCCGACCCAGCCGTCCCGACCGTCCGAGTCGACCGAAACCATCTGTGTCAGTGGCGAATTCGCCACCCTCGGCGTGATCTACGAGTCGATCGTGCAGTCCGCGCTGCCCGGCCTGCCGCCGCAGGTGCGCAGCGCCGTCCTCGCGCAGCACCCGCAGATCAAGTCCGAGATGGAACGGATCACCGTCTCCACGCTCGCCCTGTCCGAGCATCCGCGGACGCTCGGGGCGAGCGCCGACGACCCGTCGACCAAGTACCGTTCGCCGCAGTCGCAGGCGATCGTCTCGGGGCTGCTCAAGATCCGCGACGGCAAGCAGAACGAGGCCATCCCGGTCACCAACATCACCCTGTCGCAGGCGGTGGAGTCGGCGTGGCTGTACTTCTTCCTCGGCGTGCTGGCGCCGGCCCGCATCGGCGTGGAGATGGCGCCCAACGTCTTCGATCTGAGCGGCGCGGTGATCCCGGAGCTCGGCTTCCCGTCGTACAGCATGCTGCTGACCATCGGTTTCGCCGTGTTCCGGCTGGGGCTGACCCAGCTGTACTCGGCCATCAGCGAGTCGATTCTGGACAACTGCATGGCCCGCGTGACGCCCGAGCAGAAGGCCCTCGCCGGTAAACCCAGCGAGGACGTGGTCTACGACATCCCGATCCATCCGATCATCGCCGGCATCGCCGACCAGCTCGCGCTCGCCGATTCGGAGACGTGCACGCCGATCGGCGACCTGACGCTGGCCCGCATCGTCGGCCGCGTCAGCGATGCCGCACAGCAGCAGGCCCCCGATGCGGCGGCAAAGCGGCGGATCCAGGCGCAGACCAAGCAGGTGCTGCGGCAGATGAAGTCGGTGCGCATCCCGCACAACCTGATTCCGGCCGATCCGGCGGACTGGTCCACCGTCGAAACGATGGGCTCCTACATCGGCGGCGCGATCCCCTACGTGGGCGGGGCGCCGCTGGACATCCTGATCGGCCTCGGCCACAACCTCGGTACGGGCGCCGACCTGGGCGCGACGGTGCCGATGACCGAGCTGACGGTCACCAAGTCGCTCACCGCCACGTACTTCACCTACTACCTGTCGGTGCACCTGTTCACCGAAATCGGCTCGGCGCTGGTCGACCCGATCCGGGCGGGCGACGCGCTGCTGATCTCGCCGTTCCGGATCATCGGCAACGCCCTGAACGTGCCGCTGGTCTACGGCCTGGTGACCTACCACGACGTGGTGCGGTCGATGTGCCTGCGCGAAGACGACACCACCGGCACCGGCCTCGGAGCGGAGAAGGACAAGCGGGATCCCGCAGCGCCGTCGACCGCATCGTCCACCGCGCCCCGGCGGCAGACCGTCGGCCGCTGACGCCGACACCAGCGGCCCGAACCTGCGAACAGTTCGCGCCGCTGGTGGGGTGAACCGCTACGCGCGGCCCGCCGCCGCTAGCCCGAACGCGCGCCCGCGGTCGCGGTAGTAGCGCGTGGCGCAGGCGTTCTGCTGGTGCCAGTAGAGCCGCAGCGCCAGCGGGAGCCGCGGGGTCCAGAAGTCGTCGTCGATGGGCAGGCGCGGCTGCTGCGCGCCGAGCTCGACGTCGGCCACCACCACGCCCGGTCCCTCGGCGGTGTTGCGGGCGGTCAGCACGGTGCCGTCGGCCGCGACGATCTGCGTGGCACCTACATAGCGGGTCGTGTACGGCGCGGTCCGGGCCATTCCCGGCACCAGCAGGAAGTCGGTGGCGAACTCGCCGCAGTGCGAGGCCTGCAGCACGGGCGCGCCCACGCGGCGGGCGAACTCGCTCGGCGCGTTCTCCGACAGGTAGCGGTTGTACTGCGCGAGCGGCCCGAAGGTGCGGTCCACCGCGCCGCCCCAGTTCTCCGGCACGCTCCACCAGTGCGTGCCGGTCATCACCACGTCGACGCCGCGCAGACGTCGCGCGGTTTGATTGCGAATCAGTTCCCAGCACACCGCCGCCCCGACCGCGCCGTCGGCGGTGGCGAAACGGCCGTCGTCGTGCCCGGGTCCGTAGAAGGCGTTCTCCCACATCGTCGGCAGATCCTTGTCGTGCCGGTGCACGGTGCCGTCGGGTTCGACGAAGTGGTAGCGGTTGTAGATCTCGTCGCCGTCGGCGATCAGCAGGGAGCCGCCGATCCGCACCCCGTGCTGCGTCGCGGTGCGTACCAGCAGGTCGACGGCCGGGTTCTCCGGCGGCAGCACGCTGCGGTGGGCGTCGGGCAGGAACGGCAGCGGCGACGTCGCGAACTCCGGGATCGCGATCCACTCCGCGCCCCGATCCAGCGCCTCCGCGATCAGCGTCTCCAGGCGCCGCAGGTTCTCCCGGACGTCGCCGACCACGCCCTGGAACTGGACGGCGGCGGCGCGGACGGTACGCACCTGGTCACTGACGGGCTCAACCTTCTCCACGCCCCCATCCTCGCAGAGGCACGCACTTCCGCGAGAGGCCGCCGTTCCCGCGAAAGGTTCTGGTTCCCGCGGGCGCCCCGCCGGGCCGCGGGAACCGAATCGTCTCGCGGGAAGGTGGCCGACGGGGCTTCTGGTGCGCGAGAAGGGACTTGAACCCTCACGTCCGAAGACACTGGAACCTAAATCCAGCGCGTCTGCCAATTCCGCCACTCACGCTTGCCGGTCCAGCGTACGCGGGCGCCTACAGCTGCCAGTTCTCGGCCTGTTCCCACCGCTGCGCGAGGTCGGCCAGCAGACCGCCGCGGGCCCACAGCTCGGCGAACGTCCCGGTCTCGACGACGCGCCCGGCGTCGAGCACCACCACCTGATCGACGGTCGCGAGCACCGCGGGCCGACGCGTCACCAGCACGACGGTCCGCGTGCCCCGCAGCCGTCCCACTTCCGCGACCAGTTCGGGGTCGGCGGCGTCGTCGACCAGCAGCAGGCCAGCGGGTTTGCCCAGCACCCGGTCCCGACCGATCTCCGCGAACGCCACCGCGGTCCGGGCGCGACGCTCGGCGAGCAGCGCGGGCTCGCCGTCGAAGAGCACCGTGCCGCCGCTCTGGCGGCGCAGTCCGGACAGCACCTCCAGCAGCGTCGACTTGCCCGATCCGGAGCCGCCGACCACCGCGGTGATGCTGCCCGCGGGCAGTTCCAGGTCGATCCCGTCGAGCGCAGGCGTGCGGCCCGGATAGGCGAACCGCAGCTGCGACAGCGTCACCGCGCACGGTCGTTCCGGTGCCGTGACCGGTGCGACGACGGCCTCGGCGCGTTCGGCCTCCACCAGGGCCCGCACCTGCGCCAGCATGCTCGTCGCCGACGCCAGCGGCGCACTCAACAACGACAGCGCGCCGGTCGCCTCCACCACGCGGAACAGCACCACGGCCATCGCCGCCGCGGTGACCCCGGACATCGATCCGGACAGGTACAGCCAACTCACCACCGCGCCGAAGACCAGCAGGACCACGATCAACACCGACGACAGCACCAGGTGACTGGGCAGCTGCCACGCCAGCAGGTGCAGGCTGCGGCGACGGGACGCCTTCACCACGGCCGCCGTCGCGCGGGGGCCGGACTGGTCGCCGCGGCGGGCGGGTCGGGTCCACGCGAAGTCGAGCACCGGGTCGTCGACGTCACCGAACGCGGTCTCGGCGGCGGCGAGCGCCCGACTGGTCGCCGCGACCGCACCGGCCATCGCCAGACCGCCGGCCAGCGCCACCAGCGACAGCTGCCACGCGATCGGCAGCAGCATCAGGGCCAGCAGCGGCGTCAGGGCCAACGCGTGCAGGAGCGGCGAGCCCAGCAGCACCACCGCGGTCACCGATTCCGGTACCGCCGTGGCCAACAGTTCCCGCAGACGTGCGGCCCGCGTGCCCGCCAGCTCGTCCACGCCCAGGCGCCGAATCGCCGCCGGCCCCGCGGTCTCGATCGCGTCGATCAGCCCGAAGCCGACGCGCAGCCCGAACCGCGCCGCCGCATTGTCGGCCAGCCACGTCGCCGCCAACTGCCCCACCAGCAGCCCGACCCACGGCCACGCCTGCGTCGGCTCGGCGCCGAACAGCGCGTGCAGGACCGGGATCAGCGTCATCACCGACGAGGCCTGCAGGAGCGTCGACAGCAGGGTCAGCCCGACGAAGGCGATGCGGTCGCGGCGTCCGGCGGGTCCGGTGACGGCGGCGATGTCGGAGTAGATCACGCGAGCTCCCCCATTTCGCTGCGGTACCGACGCGCATACTCCCCGTCGACGGCCATGAGTTCGGCATGACTGCCCTGCTCGACGATCCGTCCGTCGGCGAGAACGACGATCAGGTCGGCCCGGACCACCGGGCGCAGCTGCTCGGCGAGGACCAGCACGGTGCGTCCGGCGACGAGCCGCGAGATGCCCTCGCGGACCTCCCACGTCGAGTCCGGATCCGCGGCCGTCACCGCCTCGTCGAGGATCAACAGGCGCGGATCGGCCAGCAGCACGCGTGCCAGCGCCAGCCGCTGCCGCGCCCCGGCCGACAGCCGGTCCGGCACCACCACCGTGTCGAAACCGTCCGGCAGCCGGTCGATGAGTTCGGTCAGGTGCGCGCCGCGCGCCGCCTCGGCGATCTCCGCGCGCGTCGCTTCGGGCCTACTCACCGCGAGATTGTCGGCGACGGTGCCGGGCACCACCCGCACACTGCGGTGCAGCACGCCGACCTGTCGGCGCAGTTCGGACTCGTCGTAGTCGCGCACATCGGAGCCGTCGAGCAGCACCGCGCCCGCGTCCGGATCCCGCCAGCGCGCGGCCACCGCGGCCAGTGCCTCGCGTCCGCCGTCCACGGAGCCGACGATCGCCGTCACCCCGCCGGGCACGCAGGCCAGGCTCACGTGATCGAGGCCGCCGACCTCCCCTGTCGTCACCACCACGTTCTGCAGGGTCAACACGGCCGGACGGTCCGCGGGCGGTAGCTCCACCGGGCGTGCGGCCCGCGCCAGTTCCTCGGTCGCCAGGAAACGGTCCAGCCGCGCGGCCGCATCGCGGCCCTCCCGCAGACCGTTGGGCGCGTACGACGCCGCCAGGATCCGATCGCCGAACGAGGTGCCGAGGATCAGGAAGGGCACGATCGCCGCCGCGGACATCCACCCGGTCACGATCAGGCCGGTGCCGACCACCACCACCAGCACCATCGCCGTCATCGGGCGATTCAGTTGCAGCAGGATCGCCTTGCTGCCGAGGGTCCCGCTCTGCCAGGTCTTCAGAAAGCGGGACATCTGCGACAGTTCGCCGGGTAAATCCACCACGGCGTCGTCGCCGTAGATCCGGCTCACCGGCTGCGCGCGGATGTACTCCTCGGTGACCTCCGGGAGCCTCCGGTCCCACTCCAGCATCTCGGTCAGCCGCGACTGATCACGGAAGGCCAGCACCATCATCGCCCCCAGATAGCCGCCCACCGGGATCAGCAGCACCAGGGTCAGCGTCCAGTTCACGGTGAAGAGGTAGCCGAGCATCGCCAGCGGCGTCACCACCGTGACCACCACGTCGACCACCGCGTGCGTGACGAGGTAGTGCAGCGCGTTCACATCGTCGTGCACCAGGGTGCGCAGCCGGATACGACGGAGCGACAGAAACCAGGCCAGCGGCAGCCGCACCAGCTTGTCGAGAATCGTGCGGCGCAGCGCCGCGGCGAAGTATTGGTCGTAGAAATGGAGCAGCGTGAGCAAGATCGCACCCGCTGCCACACCGATCACCAGCACCCCGGCCCCGACCGAGGCCAACCGCACCAGACGGTCGCGGTCCGCGCCGTCGATCAGGTCCCGCGCGAGTTCGGCGAACAGCACCAGCGGCAGCACGGTCAGGGCTGCGAGCACCAGCGCAATGAGTCCGGACAGCACGAACGCCGGTCGCGCCCGACGCAGCACCGTGCGCTCCGCATCGCTTGCCATCGCGTGCTCTCCTTCTCCCCGCTGCTCGTTCAGCGCCACCCTACCGACCGCGAACGACGACGGCGGCAGTCGCCGCGGCACAGGTCACACGCATACAACAGGTACCGTCGAGGGTGTGGAGAACACCCCCCAGAAGCCGAGGAAGCGGCATCGCCCGGCGCTGATCGCGCTCGTGGTGGTGGCCGCGCTGGTCTGCGTCGGCATGGGTTGGTGGCAGCTCGATCGCTTCGAGTCCGCCTCCGGCACCGCACAGAACCTCGGTTACGCACTGCAGTGGCCGGTCTTCGCGATCGCCTTCGTGTGGGCCTACCGCCGGTTCGTCATGCTCGAAGCCGACCCCGACTCCGTCGAAACCGAACGGAGCCGCAGCGGCCCCACCGAGATCCCCGCCGGGATCCTGCCGGAGCGGCCGACCGCTGCCGACCCGTCGGTCGCGGCGCTCGACGACGACGACGACGACCAGGCGCGCTCCGACTACAACCGCTACCTCGCCGGATTCGGCGGCGAGCCCGACTCCCGCCCGCTCGAAAAGGATCAAGAGTGACCGACACGCCCGAAACCACCACCGCGCCCGCCACCGCGTCCACCGACCAGCCGCGGGTGACCGCGTCGGCGGCGTCGATCCGGACGTCCCTGCAGCGCTTCCGTGTGCTGGCGTACATCACCGGCGTCTGGCTGCTGGTGCTGGTGGCCGAGATGATCGCCAAGTACGGCTTCAGCGTGGAGGGCCTCGAGTGGATCGGCCCGGTGCACGGCGCCATCTACTTCCTGTACTTCCTGATGACCCTGGACCTGGCGATGAAGGTCCGCTGGTCGGTGTGGAAGACCTTCCTGACCGTCCTCGCCGGTACCATTCCACTGCTGTCGTTCTGGGTCGAGCACATCCGCAACATCGAGGTGCGGGACCGCTTCCTGTCCTGACCTGGCCTTTTCTTCCGTCGACGGCGGGGCGTCCACCTACGGGGGCGCCCCGCTTTCGCGTATCCGGACGCCCCTCGGCAAATTACTTGGACGCCCCTCTTTCATTTACTTGGATGTCCTAGTATATTTCCTCGCATGGCTGATCTTCGTTCCATTCCCCACTTCCTCAACGGCACCCGCGTCGACGCTCCCGACGCCCGACAGGCCGACGTCTACGACCCGAACTCCGGCACCGTCGTGGCCACCGTGCCGCTGGCCTCCACCGCCGACGTCGCCGCCGCCGTCGATTCGGCCGCCAAGGCCCAGCGCGAATGGGCGAGCTGGAACCCGCAGCGCCGCGCCCGCGTCCTGATGCGCTTCGTGGATCTGGTCAACGCCGAGATCGACGAACTGGCCACCACCCTGTCGCTGGAGCACGGCAAGACCCTCGCCGACGCCCGCGGCGACATCCAGCGCGGCCTCGAGGTGATCGAGTTCGCGATCGGCATCCCGCACCTGATCAAGGGCGAGTACACCGAGGGCGCCGGCTCCGGCATCGACGTGCACTCGGTCCGCCAGCCGCTCGGTGTGGTCGCCGGCATCACCCCGTTCAACTTCCCGGCCATGATCCCGCTGTGGAAGGCCGGCCCGGCCCTGGCCTGCGGCAACGCCTTCATCCTCAAGCCCAGCGAGCGCGATCCGTCGGTTCCGGTCCGCCTGGCCGAACTGTTCACCGAGGCCGGTCTGCCCGACGGCGTCTTCCAGGTGGTGCACGGCGACAAGGAGTCGGTCGACGCCCTCATCGAGCACCCCGACGTCAAGGCCCTCGGTTTCGTCGGCAGCTCCGACATCGCCCAGTACATCTACACCGGCGCAGCCGCGCAGGGTAAGCGCTCGCAGTGCTTCGGCGGCGCCAAGAACCACGCCATCGTGCTGCCCGACGCCGACCTCGACATGGTCGCCGACGCGCTGCTCGGCGCGGCCTACGGCAGCGCCGGCGAGCGCTGCATGGCCCTGTCGGTGGCCGTCCCCGTCGGCGCCGAGACCGCAGATCGCCTGCGCGAGAAGATGATCGAGCGCATCGCCGGCCTGCACGTCGGCCACAGCCTCGACCCGCGTTCGGACTACGGCCCGCTGGTCGCGCAGTCCGCACTGGACCGCGTCAACCACTACCTCGACCTCGGCGTGCAGGAAGGCGCCGACCTCGTGATCGACGGCCGCGGCACCGGTGCCGCCGACGCCGACTTCGAGGGCACCGACCTCACCAAGGGCTTCTTCGTCGGACCGAGCCTGTTCGACCACGTCACCCGCGACATGGCCGTCTACACCGACGAGATCTTCGGACCGGTGCTGGTGATCGCCCGCGCCGACGACTACGAAGAGGCGCTGGCCCTGGCCAACGACCACCAGTACGGCAACGGCGTCGCGATCTTCACCAACGACGGCGACGCCGCCCGCGACTTCGCCGCGCGCGTCGAGGTCGGCATGGTCGGCGTCAACGTGCCGATCCCGGTGCCGGTGGCCTACCACACCTTCGGCGGCTGGAAGCGCTCCGGCTTCGGCGACCTCAACCAGCACGGTCCGACGTCGATCCAGTTCTACACCAAGACCAAGACCATCACCTCGCGCTTCCCGTCGTCGGCGGTGCGCACCGGTCAGGTCAGCGCTTCCGAGGGTGCCGAGTTCGTCATCCCGACGATGAAGTAGCCGACGATGCACGGATACACCGACGCCGACCTCTCCGCCGACGATCGGGAGATCGTTGCTGCCGCAGCCGATTTCGCGGACCGGAAGATCGCGCCCCACGCCCTGAAGTGGGATGCGCAGTCCCACTTCCCCGTCGATGAGCTGCGCCAGGCCGGGCAGCTCGGCATGGGCGCGATCTACTGCGATACCGAGCACGGCGGCTCCGGCCTCCGTCGGCTCGACGGCGTCCGGATCTTCGAGCAGCTCGCCTACGCCGATCCGGCGGTGGCGGCCTTCCTCTCGATCCACAACATGTGCGCCTGGATGGTCGACGCCTACGGCACCGATGCGCAACGCGCACAGTGGATTCCACGCCTGGCCACGCTCGACACCATTGCCAGCTACTGCCTCACCGAGCCCGGCGCGGGCTCGGATGCGGCGGCGCTGACCACCCGGGCCCGCCGCGACGGCGACGACTACGTCCTCGACGGGGTGAAGCAGTTCATCTCCGGCGGCGGCCGGTCGGACCTGTACGTGGTGATGGCCCGCACCGGCGAGACCGGACCGAAGGGCATCTCCACCTTCCTGGTGGAGGCCGACAGTCCCGGCCTGAGCTTCGGCCCGTCCGAGGTGAAGATGGGGTGGCACGCCCAGCCCACCGCCCAGGTGATCATGGAGCAGGTGCGGGTCCCGGCGGCGAACCTGCTCGGCGCCGAGGAGGGGCGCGGCTTCGGCATCGCGATGAACGGCCTCAACGGCGGACGTCTGAACATCGCCGCCTGCTCGCTGGGCGGCGCGCAGGCCGCGTTCGACAAAGCAGCGTCGTACGTCGCCGACCGCAAGGCCTTCGGCCATGCGCTCTTGGACGAGCCCACCATCCGGTTCACACTCGCCGAGATGGCGACCGCGCAGGCGGCCGCTCGGCTGCTGCTGGCGCGCGCCGCGCAGTCGCTCGACGACGGCGAGCCGGACAAGGTGGAGCGCTGCGCGATGGCCAAGCTCCACGTGACCGAGAACTGCCACCGGGTGGCCGATCAGGCGCTGCAGTTGCACGGCGGGTACGGCTATCTCCACGAGTACGGCGTGGAGAAAATCGTGCGAGATCTGCGCGTGCACCGCATTCTGGAGGGCACCAACGAAATCATGAAGGTGGTGATCGGGCGCGCCATCGCCGATCGCCACCACACCACACGACGATGACGGAGCAGCACATGACCATTGCATTTCTCGGGCTCGGCAACATGGGCGGCCCGATGGCGGCCAACCTGGTGAAGGCCGGCCACGACGTGATCGGCTTCGACCTCTCGCCGCAGGCCCGCGCCACCGCCGCCGAGCACGGTGTCGTGGTGGTCGAGGCCATCCCCGACGCGGTCTCCACCGCGGACACCATCATCACGATGCTGCCCAACGGCGCCATCGTGCGGAGCTGCTACGAAGAGCTGCTGCCCTTCGTGCCGACGGGTGCCCTGCTGATCGACTCGTCGACCATCTCGGTCGACGATGCGCGCGGCCTGCACACCCTGGCCGCCGAACGCGGTCTGGAGCAGATCGACGCCCCCGTCTCGGGCGGCGTCAAGGGTGCGACGGCGGGCACGCTCGCCTTCATGATCGGCGGCACCGACGAGGCCGTCAGCGCGGCCCGCTCGGTTCTGGACCCGATGGCCGGGAAGATCATCCACTGCGGTGGTTCCGGGGCCGGCCAGGCCGCCAAGCTGTGCAACAACATGCTGCTGGCCGTCCAGCAGATCGCGGTCGCCGAGGCCTTCACGCTGGCCGAGAAGCTCGGTCTGGCCGATCAGGCGCTCTACGACGTGATCACCGGCGCCACCGGCAACTGCTGGGCCATCGAGAGCAACTGCCCGGTGCCCGGCCCGGCACCCGCGTCCCCGGCGAACAACGATTTCGCTCCCGGTTTCGCGGCCGCGCTGATGTACAAGGACCTCGGTCTGGCGATGGACGCCGTGGTCTCCACCGGCGCACGGGCACCGCTCGGCGAGCACGCGGCGCAGATCTACCGCGTCTTCTCCGACCGCTTCCCGAACCTGGACTTCAGCGCCGTGATCAACACCCTGCGCTGATTCCGCGACTCCACGACGCCGGCGACTACGGAAGTAGTCGCCGGCGTCGTGGTTTCGGGAGTCGACCGTGAGTCAGTAGTCGCCGGCGTCGCGGCGCAGCGAGTCGATCGCGCCGATCAACGCGTGCACTTCGGCATCGTCCATGCCGGGCCGCGCGAAGACCTCGTCGTTGAGCACCACGGAGGCGCGCTCCACGAGCTCGCGCCCGGCGTCGGTGATCTCCACCAGGGTCACCCGGCCGTCGCTGGGGTGCGGTTCGCGGCGCACCAGCCCGGCATCTTCGAGGCGCCGGATGCCGTGGGTCACGCTGCTCACGTGCACCTGCAGTCGGTCGCTGGCCTTGGTGATCGGCAACGAACCCGAACGCGAGAAGGCCAGCAGCCGCAGCAGTTCGAAGCGGGAGAAGCTCAGATCGAAGGGGCGCAGCGCCGCTTCCACGCGCGCCAGCAGAATCTGATGCGCACGCATCACCGAGGTCACCGCGGTCATCCCGACGGCGGCGTCGGTCCAGCCCGCGCGTTCCCAGTTGGCCCGCGCGGCGGCGATCGGATCGTCGGCCGTCACCCCCTCACCCGCCCGCGCTGTCGGCTGCGTCGGCATCATCGGGGGAATCGGGCTCATTCGCCAGGGCCCGCAGCACCGGCACCAGCTCGGCCAACGCCTTCCCGCGGTGGGAGAGCGAATCCTTCTCCGCCGCAGTCAGTTCGGCGGACGTGCGCCCGGCGGCGAGGTCGTCGTCGGGGATGAACAGCGGGTCGTACCCGAAGCCCTTGGCGCCGCGGGGCTCGGTGACGAGCCGACCGCGCCACTCCCCGCGCGCCACCGCCGTCTCCCCCGCCGGATGCACCAGCGCGCACACCGAGACGAAGGCCGCGCCGCGGCGCTCCGCGGGCACGTCACGCAGCTGCGCGAGGAGCAGGTCGTTGTTCGCCGCATCGCCGCGGCCACCGCTCCACCGCGCCGACAGCACGCCGGGCATGCCGTTGAGCGCGTCGACGGTGAGACCGGAATCGTCGGCCAGCGTCGGCAGTCCCGTCGCCGCGACCCCGGCGCGGGCCTTGATCAGCGCGTTCTCGTCGAAGCTCGCGCCGTCCTCGACCGGCTCCGGGTAGGCGCCGACGTCGCTCAGCCCGAGCACCGTCAGACCGGTGATGCCGGCCGCCTCCACCACGCGGCGCAACTCGGCCAGCTTCTTGGCGTTGTTGCTGGCCAGCAGGACCCTGGTCATCAGCGGGTCACTCGGCGGACGGGAGCTCGCCGGGGTACGGCAGGGCCAGCGCCTCGCGCTGGGCGACGACGAGCCGATCCACGCCCTCCATGGCGACGTCGAGCAGCTTGTCGAGGGTGCCCCGCGGGAAGGTGGCGCCCTCGCCGGTGCCCTGGATCTCCACGAAGGTGCCGGCGTCGGTGGCCACCACGTTCATGTCGACCTCGGCGCGCGAGTCCTCCTCGTAGGGCAGGTCCAGGCGCACGCGCCCGTCCACCACGCCCACGCTGACGGCGGCGATGATGCAGCTCAGCGGCTGCGGGTCGGTCAGCTTGCCGGCCGCCCCGAGCCAGGTGACGGCGTCGGCCAGCGCCACGTAGGCGCCGGTGATGGCGGCGGTGCGGGTGCCGCCGTCGGCCTGCAGCACGTCGCAGTCGATGGCGATGGTGTTCTCACCGAGGGCGGCGAGATCGATGCACGCGCGCAGCGAGCGGCCGATCAGGCGGCTGATCTCGTGGGTGCGCCCACCGACCTTGCCGCGCACCGACTCTCGGCTCGACCGCTCGTGGGTCGCGCCGGGCAGCATGGCGTATTCGGCGGTGAGCCAGCCCTCCCCGGAACCCTTGCGCCAGCGCGGTACGCCCTCGGTGACCGACGCCGTGCACAGCACGCGGGTGTTGCCGAAGGCGACGAGAACCGATCCCGCCGGATTGCTGGTGAAACCTCGGGTGAAACTGATGGGCCGCAGCTCGTTGTCGGCGCGGCCGTCTGCTCGTGTGCTCACGCCGTCGATCCTATCGTGAGCCCGCGGCACGCACCGGGGGCGCCGGGACCGCGCCTCCTCAGCCGGGGAAGGGCGGGCGCACTTCGATGACCTGCCCCTGGTGGACCACCTGCAGCGGGCCCTGATAGTGGGCGCTGGCCTCGTCGAGGATGGTGTCGACGTCGGTCCACGGCACGATGTGGGTCAGGGCCAGCGACCGCGCCCGCGCGCGGGTGGCCAGCATGCCGGCCTCCACCCCGGACAGGTGCATGTCCGGGGGGCGGATCGTCGGCTCATGCGTCCACGACGCCTCGCACAGGAACAGGTCCGCGTCTCGGGCCAGTTCTACGACGATGTCGGAGTAGCCGGTATCGCCGCTGTAGACGAAGACCTCGCCGTCCGGGCCGGTGATCCGCAGGCCGAACGTGCACGGCGGATGGCTCACCTGGAACGGCTCGATGTGCAGACCGTTCAGCGTCACCGGCGATCGATCCACCCATTCGTGGACGTCGTAGGTGTCGGTGATGTCGTCGATCTCTCCCGGGTACTCCGACGACGCGGCGCCGATCCGCAGGGCGGTGCCGGGCGGGCCGTACAGGGGCGAGCGTTCGGCCGCGGGCGTCGGCGCCCAGCGCCGCCACACCAGCATGGCCGGCAGATCCAGGCAGTGATCGGCGTGCAGGTGCGACAGCAACACCGACACCTTGTTGGGGTCGGCGTGCTCCAGCAGTTCCCCGAACACGCCGTGCCCGCAATCGACCAGCACCGGATCGTGGCCTTCGGCCTGCAACAGATACCCCGAGCAGGCTGCTCCGGGCCCGTTCACACTGCCGGAGCACCCCAGGACCGTCAATCGCATGGGCCCCACTCTGCCACGCCGCCGCATCCGCGCCGCGCGAAACCCCGGGCCTTCCTCAAATGGGGTCGCTCCCCGATCCTGCGGCCGCGCGTCACAGCTGATCGACAGCGGCGATGAACGCGGCGGCCTTCGCCTCGAAATTCACGTAGGCGTCATAGCTCGGGGCGCCCGGGGACAGCAGCACCGCGTCGACGTCGAGGGCGGCCGCGACCTGCACGGCGGCCGTCAGGTCCTCGGCCGCGTGCACGCGGTCGGGCTGCGCGGCCGCGTAGCCCCGTCCGATCTCGGCACCGTTGGACGGGATCTGAATCAGATCGACGGAGCGCACTCCGGTCAGCAGGAAGTCGTCGAGCTCGCGATAGGAGATGCCCCGGTCCAGACCGCCGACGATCACCGCCACCCGCTGCTGCGCGGGCATCGCGGTCAGCGCCACCACGACGCTCTCCGCGGTGGTCGCCAGGGTGTCGTCGATCCAGCGCTTGCCGCCGACCGTGCGCACCACCTCGAGGCGATGCGGCAACGCGGTGAACGAGTCGAGCGCGTCGGCGATCTCCGCCGCGGTCAGCTGCCGCCCCAGCGAGGCTTCGACGGCGAGCACCGCCAACTGGCCGTTGGGCTGATTGTGCGGGTACCGCATGGTCGACCGCGGATCGATGGTCTCGATCGTCGGCCACCGGTCGGCGATCGCCTCCTCGGTGAGGATCACCGGCGGGAAATCCACTGCGGGACCGGACAATGCGCGGAGCTGGGCCAGTGCCTCGTGTTCGCAGATCAGCGTCTGCGCTCCCCGATCGAAGATGCGGGCCTTGGCGCGCACGTACTCCTCGACGCCGCCGTGAAAGTCGAGGTGGTCCTCGCCCAGGTTGGTGACCACCGCGATCCGCGGCGACCGCGCGATCGCCGCGCACTGCTGGCTGGAGATCTCGGCCACCACCGTCAGGTCCGGATCGTCCGGCACGTCCAGCAGCGGCAGCCCGATGTTGCCCGCGGCCACCGCCGACCCGCCCACCCGGTTCAGCACGTGGGCGGCGAAGGAGACCGTGGTGCTCTTGCCCTTGGTCCCGGTCACCCCGATCACCGTCTCGGCCGCGGCCGACAGGAACAGGTCGGTGGCCGACGACACGGGCGTCGTGGACGCGCGCAGCTCCACCGCGACGGAATGGAACCACGGCACCCCGGGGCTGACGAAGACGCGGTCGCAGGCGCGCAGCGCCGCCAGGCTCTCGTCTCCGGAGAGCAACCGGATCGGCGGCCCGAAGTCGGCGGCATCGGCGGGTAGCACGGCGTCGACGACGATCACCTCGTCGGCACCGCTGGCGACGGCCGTCTGCGCTACCGCACGGCCTTCCCGGCCGAATCCCCAGACGCCGACGCGAGCGCCGCCGAGCTCAGTGCGATACGAGCGCATCGAACACCGGCGAGTAGTGGGCGGGGACGTTGCCCGCGCCGACGATCGGCGCCTTGTTCGAGGCGATCTCGTCGAGCCGCGAGCGCAGCCCGGACAGCTCGGACACCACGTCGTCGCCGCGCCAGGCGTCGTCGTCCATCAGCTCGACGAAGGCCTCGGCGACCTCCGCGTAGTCGCCGACGCACTCGAACGGCTTGTGCTTGTCCAGTCCGGCCAGCTCGCGGTAGAGACCGAGGTTCGTCGCGTGATCGAGCGGGTCGACGGCGAAGATCTCGGTGAGCCGCGCCTTGTCGATGCGCGGCGCCAGGATCACGAACACGAACAGGCACTTGGCGCATTCGCCGCACCAGCGCGCACGACGCCGCGTCGGGTCCAGCGCGAAGGAGCGGTTGCAGCTGATGAATACGTCGAAGTACTCGGGGTGATCGGCGAATCGCGCGGCGATCTCCGACTCGGGCAGCGCCCGCAGCAGGGAGAAGTAGCGGTCCGACGACATCCCGTACTCGGCCAGTGTCTTCCGCAGCAGCGTCTCGTAGACGATGCTCTTGGACCACTGGTGGTTGATGTCGAAGCCGTGCCACACCAGGTTCTCGATGTCGGCGGACTGCTCGTTGGAGAAGATCACCGAGCCCAGCCCCATCAGATCTGCGGCGATCAGGCCCACCACACTGTTGATCGCGGTGACCGGGATGTGCCCGTTGTAGGCGCCCGCGGCGTTGAGCTCACCGATCTTGGGGTCCAGGCGACGGCGCATGCGCACCGCCCGCAGACCGCTCACGTCGATGGTGTCGTCGATCGGCTGGTACTGGTTGACGCTGAACAGCACTGGCTCGAAGCCGCCGGCCTTGAGCGCCTCGATGGTGACGATGGAGTCCTTGCCGCCGCCGACCGCGACCAGCGGCGCCGCGCCGATGTCCCACGCGCGGGGCGCGGACTCGATCACCCGATCGGTCACCTGCTCGGCGACGAGAGTCGGCACCAGGGCGTCGGGCAGATCGTTCTCATAGGCGAACTCGCCGAGCCCGCCGCGGATCACCGCGGCCAGGTAGTCCACCTCGAACTGCGCCACCGGGAAGCGGATCTCGACCGTCGACGGTGCCGCCGTTTTGTAGTAGCTCACGCACGCCGACAGCGCGAGCAGACGCATGAGCGACGGATTCGGCGCACCGGTGGCGCCGGTGTCGGTGAAGTCGAAGACCTCGGTGAAGACGATCGGCTCGGCGTTCGGCCCCTCGAGCGCGTAGCGGGTTTCGATCCGACCGTCGGCGGCGTCGTAGCCGGTCAAGGCGAAAACGGTGAAGTCTTCGGGAGCAAAGGCCCTGGGCAACGTCATGTTTTCCAGCGTACCCGGTGGGTCACCGCGCCCCGGTCGTCACCTGCTCGAGCTGCCCGCGCGGTGCGCGACGGTCTGCGGAGGCCAGCATCCAGGCGGCCAGCACGCCGCCGATGGCGCCGAACAGGTGCCCCTGCCAGCTCACCGAGCCGCCCTGCGGCAGCACTCCCCACAGGGTCCCGCCGTAGACGACGAGCAGCGCGAGCCCGCCGAGCACCTGCAGGAAGCGCCGGTTGAACAGCCCGCGCACGATCAGATAGGTGAGCCAGCCGAAGATGATGCCGGAGGCGCCCACGGTGACGGTCCCGGCGGGCGCGATCAGCCACACCCCGAACCCGGATACCAGCCAGACCACCGCGGTCACCGCCAGGAAGCGGCCCGCCATGAGCAGGATGAAGCCCAGGATCGCGCCGGGAAGCACGTTGGCGATCAAGTGTGCGAAATCGACGTGCAGGAACGGCGCCCACAGGATGCCGGGTAGGCCGGACACCGTCCGCGGCACGATGCCGTCCTGATCGAGCGAATAGTTCAGGGCGGCGTCGACGGCTTCGACGACGAACAGGCCGACGACGATCACCGCCATGATCACCGCGTTGCGCTGCCACCGGGGCCACGCCGCAGGTGCGGGCGCGGTGTCGGTCATGGTGTCTCGCGCGGGGGTGTCTGGCGCGAGGGGGTCTCGCGCAGCGCCGAGCCGAGCACGTCCCGGTAGGCCGGTACGGTGCCGACCGCGGTGGCGGCGAGCACCGCGGACACCACCGCGCGCTGGGTCACCGTCGCGGCCGCCGCGCACAGTGCCGCGACGACGGGTGCGTCCGCGCTCATCCCCGGCGGCATCGGCACGGCCGACTCCGGATCGGCGATCGCCGCCCCGGTGGCCACCGCGAACAGCGTGTCGCCGTCCATCGGCGAGTGCGCCGGCCGGATCGCCCGGGCCAGGCCGTCGTGCCCGGACATCGCCAGGCGGCGGGTGTCGGCCACCGACAGCCGTGCGTCGGTCGCGATCACCCCGATCGTCGTGTTCAGGACGGTGCCCTTGGCCAGCAGCGCCGCGTGCGCGGCCACCTCGGCCGGATCGGGGTCGACGAGTCCGTGGTGGACCAGGTCGTCGCGTCCCCAGGGCAGGCCGGTGTCCGGGTCGATCACCGCCCCGACCGGGTTGGCCACCACCAGCGCGCCGACGGTCATGCCGCGGGCGGGGCCCTCGTCGAGGGTCGACGACGCGGTGCCCACGCCGCCCTTGAGCGCACCGGCCCGCGCGCCGGTTCCGGCGCCGACGGTGCCGATCGCGAAGTCCGCGGTCGCCGCGCCCAGCGCATACGCACCGGCGCCCGCGCCCGGGCGTTGCGCCCAGCCGCCGACCGGCAGGTCGAAGATCACCGCGGCCGGCACGATCGGCACCACGTGGCCCAGCAGATCCATCGGCAGCCCGCGACCGGCTTTCTCCAACGCCTCCATCACGCCTTCGGCGGCGGCCAGCCCGTAGGCGCTGCCGCCGGTGAGAACGATCGCGTGGGCGCCGAGCACGGTGTTCACCGGATCGAGCAGGTCGGTCTCGCGGGTCCCCGGACCGCCGCCGCGGACGTCGACCGCGGTGGTCGCGCCGTCGGGTACCGCCACCACCGTGGTCCCGGTGGCCCAGCCGGCCCCGGCTTCGGTGAGCGTGCCGATCGTCACCTCGGCGTCGAGTCGCTGCCAGTGGCCCACCGTCATCCCGGCCACGTCGGAGAGGCGATCTCCCGGGCGCGACGGCACTCCCGCGGCGGTCACGGCGCCATCAGGGCTTCGACGAGCAGTTCCTGCACCACGGTCAGCCACTGGTAGACGTCGAAGTGTCCGGCGTGCGGATCCTCCGGGTCGGGACACTGGTAGTCGTCGGTGATGCCGAGCATCGCCCCCAGGGCCAGCCGCACGTCGTTCAGCGCGGTGAGCCACTCGTGCGCCTCGTCGCAGGTGAGGGCCACATCGCCGCCGCCGTCGGGCAGCGTGTCGAGCACCACGCGCCCGGCTTCGAGTTTGGCGGCGATGATCTGCGGCTCGTTGAGGCTGCGCAGGGCGCCGTTGACGTCGGCCACCACGGTGCCGACCGCCCACAGCTCGTCCTGGTCGGGACGGTGAAAGTCCGGCAGCAGACGGCCCAGCGTCAGATCGCGCGGCGCGGTGGTGTGCCCGGTCCGGATGCCGGTGAGCTCACTCAGCGCGTCCTGCGGGGCCGACGTGTCCCGTTCGGTGAGGATCTCCGTGGTCGAATGCACCATCGAGGCGATCAGCTGACACTCGTAGGTCTCCAGGTTGGAGCAGATCCGCAGTTCGTCGCCGCTGCCCCGGCGGGACCACGTCCGCATCAGGAATCGTGCTGCATCGTCGCCCACAGACCGGCCGCATGCAGCTTGCGGACGTCGCCTTCCATCTCCGCGCGGTCCCCGGCGGAGACCACGGCCTTGCCCTCGTGATGCACCTGCAGCATCAGCTGATTCGCCTTCGGCTCGGAATAGCCGAAGACCTTCTGGAAGACGTAGGAGACGTAGTTCATCAGATTGACCGGATCGTCCCAGACGATCGTCACCCAGGGGCGATCCACTACGGCTACGGGTTCGGCGACCGCCGTACCGGTGCCGGTACCGGGTGCCGCTTCTTCAAGCGCCATGAGTTATAGGGTAGCGAACGTGACCAGTACCGCGCTGCTGACCGATCAGTACGAGCTCACCATGGTCTCCGCGGCGCTGGCCGCCGGGACCGCGGACCGACGGTGCGTCTTCGAGGTCTTCGCCCGACGACTGCCGGACGGCCGCCGCTACGGCGTGGTGGCCGGCACCGAACGACTCCTCGACGCGTTCGCCGACTTCCGCTTCGGCCCGGCCGAGCGCGACGCCGTCCGCGACGTGGTCGACGAGCGCACCCTCGACTGGTTGACGGACTACCGCTTCACCGGCGACATCGACGGCTACGCCGAGGGCGAGCTGTACTTCCCCGGCTCCCCCGTGCTGACCGTGCGCGGCGGCTTCGCCGAGGCCGTGATCCTGGAGACCCTCACCCTGTCGATCCTCAACCACGACAGCGCGATCGCCTCGGCCGCGGCGCGCATGGTCTCGGCCGCCGCCGGCCGGCCGATCATCGAGATGGGCTCGCGCCGCACCCACGAGCGCGCGGCGGTCTCCGCCTCGCGCGCCGCCTACCTGGCCGGCCTCACCGCCACCAGCAACATGGAGGCCGCCCGCACCTACGGCGTGCCGAGCGCGGGCACCGCGGCGCACGCCTGGACGCTGCTGTTCGCCGACGCCGACGGCCCCGACGAGCGCGCCGCCTTCGCCGCCCAGATCGCGCAGTACGGCACCGACACCACGCTGCTGGTGGACACGTACGACATCACCGCCGGTGTGCGCAATGCCATCGAGGTGGCCGGGCCCGACCTGTACGCGGTGCGCATCGACTCCGGCGATCTCGGCGTGCTGGCCCGGCAGGTACGTCAGCAACTCGACGACTTGGGCGCCACGTCGACCAAGATCGTGGTCTCCGGCGACCTCGACGAGTATGCGATCGCCTCGCTGCGCGCCGAGCCCGTCGACGTCTACGGCGTCGGCACGTCCCTGGTGACCGGCAGCGGCGCCCCGACCGCGGGCATGGTCTACAAACTGGTCGAGGTCGACGGCGTGCCCGTCGCCAAACGCTCCAGCAACAAGCAGAGCCAGGGCGGCGCCAAGCGCGCGGTGCGTACCGCCCGCGACACCGGCACCGTGGTCGAGGAGATCCTGTACCGCGACGGCACCGAACTCCCCGACTCGGTCGCGGGTAGCCTGAATACGCGTGCACTGCAGATCCCGCTGGTCCGCGGCGGCGATCGGGCGGCCGACGTTCCCACGCTCAGCGAGGCGCGCAGCCACCTGGCGCGCGGCCTGGTGAGTCTGCCGTGGGAGGGGCTCGGTCTCAGTCACGGCGATCCGGCGATCGGCACGCGCTACCTCAACCCACCGGAGGCCCCATGAGTCACGCTGCGCACCGCGCGCTGATCGTCGTCGACGTCCAGAACGACTTCTGCGAGGGCGGCTCCCTGGCCGTGCGCGGCGGCGGCGCCGTCGCCGGCGCCTGCACGCAGCTGATGCCCGAGTACTCGACGGTGGTCGCCACCCGCGACTATCACATCGATCCGGGCGAGCACTTCTCCGCCACCCCCGACTTCGTCGACTCCTGGCCGCCGCACTGCGTGGCCCACACCGACGGGGTGGGTTTTCACCCGGAGCTCGACACCGAGCCCTTCGCCGCGGTCTTCTCCAAGGGCGCCTACAGCGCCGCCTACTCCGGCTTCGAGGGTGCCGACGCCGACGGCACGTCGCTGGCCGACTGGCTGCGCCGGCACCGCATCACCGCGGTCGACGTGGTGGGCCTCGCCGCCGACCACTGCGTGCGCGCCACCGCCCTCGACGCCGCACGCGCGGGCCTGACCACGCGCGTGTTGCTCAACTTCACCGCCGCGATCTCGCCGACCACGTGGGCGCGCGCCGAGGACGAGCTGCGCGCCGCGGGCGTCGAGTTCGACGGCGAGCTGCTGTACACGGGCGCCGACAGCGAGTGAGCTCCCTCCCCGACGTCCCCTCCCTCCTGGCCTCCGCGGTGACCGCGCTCGGCGGTGCCGAGCGCGCCGGACAGATCGCGATGGCCACCGCGGTGGCCGAGGCCATCGACGACGGCCACCACCTGGCCGTGCAGGCGGGCACCGGCACCGGTAAGTCGCTGGCCTACCTGGTACCGGCCCTCCGGCACGCCGTCGACACCGGCGAGACCGTGGTGGTCTCCACCGCGACCATCGCTCTGCAGCGCCAGCTGACCGACCGCGACCTGCCTCGCCTCAGCGACGCGGTGACCGGTCCGCTGGGCCGCACGCCCGCCTTCGCCATCTTGAAGGGGCGCGCGAACTACCTATGCCTCAACAAGATTCACTCCGGCGCCGCCGAGGAACCGGAGACCGAGCTGTTCGACGCCTTCGAACTGTCGCGCATGGGCCGCGACATCACGCGGCTGCGGGAATGGTCGTCGGACACCGAGACCGGGGACCGGGACGACCTGAGCCCCGGCGTCGACAATCGGTCCTGGCGCCAGGTCAGCGTGAGCTCCCGCGAGTGCATCGGCGCCGTCGCCTGCCAGTTCGGCGAGGACTGCTTCGCCGAGGCCGCCCGCCGTCGTGCCGCGGAGGCCGACGTGGTGGTGACCAACCACGCCATGCTCGCCATCGACGCGATGAGCCCGGCCACCATCCTCCCCGAGCACCGAGTAGTGGTGATCGACGAGGCCCACGAGCTGGTCGACCGCATCACGTCGGTCTCGACCGAGGAGATCTCCGGCGTCGGCCTCACCTATGTGAGTCGCCGCGCGGGCAAACTCCTCTCCACCGAGACCGCCGAGACACTCGCCGGCGTGGCCGAGCAGCTCGAGATCCTGCTCGACGAGGCGCGGGTCGGCGAGTGGACCCGACTGCCCGGCGGGGCCGCGGAACTGCTCGCCGGTCTACGCGACCGACTCTGGGAGGCGCGCACCGAGATCGCCCCGAGCTCCGGCGGCGCTGGTGCGTCCGCCGGCGACCCGGACGCCGCCGCGGCCCGCCAGATGGCGATCAGCGCGATCGAGAACCTGCACGACACCGCCGTCCGGATCCTCGGCGTCTTCGCCGAAGCCGACGTGACCAAACGGCGCGACGTGGTGTGGGTGGCGGAGGAACGGCTGCGCGGCGGCGACACCCGTCGCTCGTTGTACATCGCACCGCTGTCGGTGGCCGGGCTGCTGCGCACGTCGCTGTTCACCGACTCCACCGTGATCCTCACGTCGGCGACGCTGACCATCGGCGGCAACTTCAACGCGCTGGCCCGCACCTGGGGGCTGCCGCCGCACGAGAACCCCGACGAAACCGCCGCTGTGAAGGGCTCGGGAGCCAAGAGCACCGGCGGCCAGACGGCCGAGGGTAAGGACAAGGTCGCCGAGTTCGCGGGCGCGAGTCAGAAGATCTGGCACGGCCTCGACGTCGGTTCCCCGTTCGACTATCCGCGCGCCGCCATCCTCTACGTGGCCCGCAAGCTCGCCCCGCCCGGCCGCGACGGCCCGGCTCCGGCCACCCTCGACGAGATGGTCGAGCTCATCACCGCGGCAGGCGGACGCACCCTGGGGCTGTTCTCCTCGATGCGCGCGGCCACCCAGGCCGCCGAGGCGCTGCGCGAGCGCGTGCCCTTCCCCATCCTCTGCCAGGGCGAGGACACCACGTCGACGCTGATCGAGAAATTCGCGGCCGACGAGCCCACCTGCCTGTTCGGCACGCTGTCGCTGTGGCAGGGCGTCGACGTCCCCGGCCCGTCGCTGCGCCTGGTGATGATCGACCGCATCCCGTTCCCGCGGCCCGACGACCCGCTGCTGGCCGCACGGCAACGCGACATCGATGCGCACGGCGGCAACGGCTTCCTGGCCGTCTCCGCCAATCACGCCGCGCTGCTGCTCGCGCAGGGTGCGGGCCGACTGCTGCGGTCCGACGGTGATCGCGGCGTGGTGGCCGTGCTCGACTCCCGGCTCGCCACCGCCCGCTACGGCGGCTACCTCGTGGCCGGGCTGCCGCCGTTCTGGCGCACCACCGACCCCGCGCCGGTCCGCGCCGCCCTGCGTCGGCTCGCCGCGGGCACCCCGCGATCGTGAGCGATCGCGCGCCGATCTGGGAACGACAGGGATCCTTTCCCCGGTCTGAGGGCGACGGCACCGATTTCGCCGTGTGGGCGCCCAATGCCCGCGCGGTGACCGTCTTCGGCGACTTCGACGACTGGCGGGGCGTCGACCATCCGATGACCCGCGACGCCGACGGCGTGTGGTCGGCCACCGTCACCGACGCCGGCCCCGGAACGCAGTACAAGTACCGCATCACCGGCGCCGACGGGGTGGTCCGCGACAAGGCCGATCCGCTGGCCCGCGCGGCGCAGTGCCCGCCGGAGACCGCCTCGGTGGTCACCGCCCCGTCGTCGTACGTCTGGCACGACGACGCCTGGCTGGACCACCGCGCGTCCGTCGACCACGCGGCCGCACCGATGTCGGTCTACGAGGTACACCTGCCGTCGTGGCGGCCCGGCCTGGGGTATCGCGAGGTCGCCGTCGACCTGGCCGACCACGCGGTGGCCCACGGCTTCACCCACGTCCAGTTGATGCCGATCACCGAGCATCCCTTCGGCGGCTCGTGGGGCTATCAGGTCGGTTCGTTCTTCGCCCCGACCGCGCGGCTGGGGACGCCGGACGACTTCCGATTCCTGGTGGACCATCTGCACGGCCGCGGTCTGAGTGTGCTGCTCGACTGGGTGCCCGCCCACTTCCCGAAGGATCCGTTCGCGCTCGGCCGCTTCGACGGCACCCCGCTCTACGAGCACGCCGACCCGCTGCGCCGCGAACAACCCGACTGGGGCACCTACGCGTTCAATCTGGGCCGCGCCGAGATCCGCGAGTTCCTGATCGCCAGCGCCGTCTACTGGTGCACCGAGTTCCATCTCGACGGTCTGCGCGTGGACGCCGTCGCCGCCATGCTCTATCTGGACTACTCCCGCGAACCCGGCCAATGGCGGCCCAACGCGCGCGGCACCCACGAGAACGACGAGGCCGTCGACTTCCTGCGCGCGCTGAACGACGCCGTGCACCGCGCGGCGGGCGGCGCGGTGATGATCGCCGAGGAGTCGACGGCGTGGCCGGGGGTCACCGCGCCCACCGCCCGCGGCGGCCTCGGCTTCGACTACAAGTGGAATCTCGGCTGGATGAACGACGTCCTCGACTTCGTCTCCCGCCCGCACGCCGAGCGTCGTCGAGCACAGGAACGCCTGGTCTTCTCGCTCACCTACGCGACCGCCGAGCGCTTCGTCCTGCCGCTCAGCCACGACGAGGTGGTGCACGGCAAGGGCACGCTGTGGTCGCGACTGCCGGAGGGGTCTGATCGGGCCGCCGGCGTCCGCGCTCTGCTCGCGTACCAGTGGACGCACCCCGGAGCCAAGCTGCTGTTCATGGGGCAGGAGTTCGGGCAGCGGGACGAATGGTCCGACGTCGACGGCCCCGCCTGGGGACTGCTCGACGATCCGCAGCACGCCGGCATCGCACAGATCGTCGCCGACCTCAATCGGCTCTATCGCGAGTACCCCGCGCTGCACGCCCGGGACAACGACGCCGACGGCTTCTCCTGGCTCGACGCGACCGACACCACCAACAGCGTGATCGGTTTCCTGCGCCTGGGCGCGCAGCCGACCGCGCCCGGTCAGACGGTGGCCTGCGTCTTCAACTTCTCCGACCGCGATCTGCACGACTACCGGCTCGGGCTCCCCCGCGCCGGCCGCTGGCGCGAGATCTGCAACACCGGGGCCCTCGATTACGCCGGTCGCGGCGTCGGCAATCTCGGCGCGGTGCACACCGAACCGGTGCCGAGCCACGGCCGCCCGGTGAGCGCACGCTTCACCCTGCCCGCCGAGTCCGCGGTCTTCTTCACCCCGGAGTGAATCAGCGCCCAACGACTCGGGCCGACGTATCGCCACGTCGGCCCGAGTCGTTGGTACTACCGGTCGTCGGTACTGGCCCTCGATCAGTAGAGCGCTGCCGCGAGCTTGCGGCGGGCGGCCACCACCAGCGGGTCGGCCGGGTCGAAGAGCTCGAACAGCTCCAGGAGCCGGGTCCGCGCGCGGTCCTTGTCGTCGCCGAAGGTACTGCGAACCACCGCGAGGATCCGCTCGAACGCCGCCTCGTTCTGCCGGCCCAGCAGCAGAACGTCGGCCGCCGCGAACTGGGCCTCGAGGTCGCCAGGCGCCGCCAGGTCGACGATGCTCGGGTCGTGGGCCTGCGCCCGGAGAATGAACTCGAGGTTGCGCACGGTGGCGCGGGCCTCGGGATGATTCGGTTCGGACTCCAGGATGGTGCGGTACACCGCGAGCGCCCCGTCGACGTCGCCGTCGTTCATCAGCTGCTCGGCCGCGACCATGCGCGGATCGTCCGGCTCGGCCGCGGCGTCCGCCGGGGCTCCGCCGCCCACTTTGCTCAGGATCTCGTCGATCCAGCCCTGGATCTGCGCTTCCGGCTGCAGGCCGTTGAACGCCGACACCGGCTGTCCACCGGCCAGGGCCACCACCATCGGTACCGACTGCGCGCCGAAGGCCTGCGCGATGCCGGGGCTGGCATCCACGTCGACCCGGGCCAGCGTCCACTGACCGCCCGCACGCTGCGCCATGGCGGCCAGCAGGGGCGACAGCTGCGCCGACTCCGGCGACCAGCCCGCCCACAGCTCGACGATCACGAGCTGACGCGCCGAGCGGTTGATGACCTCGGACTCGAAGGTGGCATCCACCACGTCGACCACGGCGCCGCCGCCTGCTGCGGGTGCGGGTGCGCCGCCACCGGCCCGAGCGGCGTCGGCCTTGGCGGCCAACGCGCTCAGGTCCACGGCGCCGGACATGGCCGCCGCAGCCTGCATACCCGCCGCCTGGCGATTCCTGGGATTCGTCACACCGTCAGTCTTTCATGCCCGCCTTCGACGTCGTCGATCTCGGTCGCCGCGGCGGCGTTCTCGTGCAGGTGACCCGCACGCTGTGCCCACCACTCGAAGATCAGCGTGAAGAACGGCGGGATGGCCGACAGCAGCGCGAGCACGGTGACCTTCCAGTTCCATTCCAGCTCCACCGCGGTCCAGAACGCGATGGCCACGAAGGCGACGAAGGCGATGCCGTGCAGCATGCCCGGCACCATGGTGGCCGCGTCGATACCGGCGCCGTACTTGACGCCCATGCCGATGATCAGCAGGCCCCAGGTGATCGCCTCGATCAGCGCGATCAGTCGGAAGCGCGACGCGGGATGCGTCAGGTCCAGCCAGCGGCTGGCCCAACTGGCGTTGTCCTCGGTGGTCGTGGTCTCGGGGCTCGTGGTCTCGGGGGAAGTGCTCATGTATGCGTCATCCATCGTTGTGTATCGGTGTTGCTCAGTGTTGCAGCGGAGGTTCCCGTCGCCGGGGACGGGATCAGGCCTTGGGCACGCGCACGATCAGGGCGTCGCCCTGGCCGCCTGCGCCGCACAGCGCGGCCGCGCCGACGCCGCCGCCGCGACGCTTCAGTTCATTGGCCAGGTGCAGCACGATGCGGGCGCCGGAGACGCCGATCGGGTGACCCAGCGCGATCGCGCCGCCGTTGACGTTCACGAGCTCCGGATCCACGCCGAGCTTGCGGGTCGACGCCAGGCCGACGGCCGCGAAGGCTTCGTTGATCTCCAGTAGGTCCAGATCAGTCGGAGCGATGCCCTCGCGGTCGCAGGCCTTGGCGATGGCGTTTGCGGGCTGCTCCTGCAGGGAGGAGTCCGGGCCGGCGACGACGCCGTGCGCGCCGATCTCGGCCAGCCACTCCAGGCCCAGCTCCTCCGCCTTGGCCTTGCTCATCACCACGACGGCGCAGGCGCCGTCGGAGATCTGCGAGGCGTTGCCCGCGGTGATGGTGCCGCCCTTGCGGAATGCCGGGCGCAGGCCGCCGAGCGACTCGACAGTGGTGCTGGCGCGCACGCCCTCGTCCACCGCGAAGGAGACGGGGTCGCCGCCACGCTGCGGGATCTCGACGGGCACGATCTCGTCGGCGAAGGCACCGCTGGCCGCACCGGCCGCGGCCAGGCGGTGGCTGCGTGCGGCGATCTCGTCCTGCTGCTCGCGAGTGAAGCCGTCGGTGTCGTTGAAGTCCTCGGTCAGGCCGCCCATCGGCTGATCGGTGAAGGCGTCGTGCAGACCGTCGAACGCCATGTGGTCGACGAGCTCGGTGTTGCCGTACTTGAAGCCGCCGCGGCTGCCGGGCAGCAGGTGCGGGGCCTGGGTCATCGACTCCTGGCCACCGGCCACCACGCACTCGAACTCGCCGGCGCGGATCAGCTGATCGGCCAGTGCGATGGCGTCGATGCCCGAGAGGCACATCTTGTTGATGCTCAGCGCGGGCACGTCCCAGCCGATACCGGCCTTGACGGCGGTCTGCCGCGCGGGCATCTGGCCGGCGCCGGCGGTGAGAACCTGGCCCATGATCACGTAGTCGACCGCGGAGGCCGGGACGCCGGAGCGCTCGAGCGCACCCTTGATCGCGATCGCGCCGAGGTCGACGGCGGAGAAGTTCTTGAGCGAACCCATCAGACGACCGAACGGCGTACGTGCGCCCGAGACGATGACGGTGGTGTTATCGGACATGAGGGGACTCCTGAAAAAGGTGGGACTCTACACACCCTGTGACAAGGACCTCGTGACAGGGCACTTTGGGGTCAACGCTACCGTGATCGCATGAGCAATTCAGCATCGGAAGACGTGAACCGCACCACTGGTGCACTGGCGAATGTGGCCGACCTGGTGGTCGGTATCGACCACGTCGGGATCGCCGTGCCCGACCTGGATGTCGCGCTCGAGTGGTACCGCACCAACCTGGGCTTCGAGAACCTCCACGAGGAGGTCAACGAGGAGCAGGGCGTGCGCGAGGCCATGGTCGGACCGGCCGGCGCCACGGGTGCGCTGATCCAGTTGCTGGCGCCCCTCAACGAGCAGTCGACGATCGCCAAGTTCCTCGACCGCAGCGGTCCGGGCCTGCAGCAGATGGCCGTCCGGGTGACCGACCTCGACGCCGTCACCGCGGTCCTCACCGGCAACGGCGTGCGCCTGCTGTACCCGGCACCCAAGCGCGGCACCGCCGACTCGCGGATCAACTTCGTGCACCCGAAGGACGCCGGCGGCGTGCTCCTGGAACTCGTCGAGCCGGCCGCCGGACACTGACCCGAACCGGCTCCGGCGGGCTCCGGAGTCGAGTCACACCAGCCACACCGTTACCAAAACGCAGCACAACACGCCGCGCGTGATACACCCGGTGACGGTGTGGCGGGCCTAATGTTGCCCACATGTCAGCTCCCGGTCAGCGTCAAAGCCCCTTCCCCATCGTCATGCGCGGCTACGACCGCGATCAGGTCACCGACCACATCCGCCAGCTCGAAGCAGATCTGGCGATGATGGCCTCCGACCGCGATTCGGCACACGCCCATGCCGATGAACTCCTCGGTCATCTCGAGCAGGCCCGCGGACGCGTCCGCAGTCTGCAGAACGACGTCGACGCGCTGTCCGCGCCGCCGACCACGGTCACCGGCATGAGCGAGCGCCTCTCCCGCATGCTGACCCTCGCCACCGAGGAGGCTGAGGAGATCCGCTCCACCGCCCGCGACGAGGCCGCCGAGATGGTCTCGGTGGCCCGCCAGCAGGCGGCCGACCTTCGCAGCGATGCGTCCAGCGATGCGGCGCGCACGATAGAGCTAGCCGGCCAGCAGGCCGACAAGACCGTCACCGACGCCGAAGCGCGCGCCGCCGAGATCGATGCCAACGCCGAGAAGGTGCGCGAGTTCTCCGCACGGGACCGCGCCGAGGCCGAACGTCAGATCGCCGAAATGCTCGCCACCGCCAAGGACCGCGCCGCCGCGCTCGTCGCCGCCGCCGAAGACGACGCCGCCGGTCTCCGCGGTGCCGCGCACCACGTCGCCGCCGCCCGTCTGGCCCGCTCCCGCGACCTGGCCCGGGCCGCCAACGACGCGCACACCCAGATCCTGGAGCACCTCGGTGCTCTCGGCGAGCACATCGCCGCGCTCCCCGGCGCCCTCGACCTGTCCGAGGACGAGCAGGCCCTGGTGGCGACCACCGACGCCGACGACCTCGAGCTGCTCAACCGCACCCTGGTGGGCCGCGATCGATTCGAGGCCGACGCCTTGGTCCCGGGTGTGGAGAGCACCGATGTCCTCGACGCCGTCGACAGCGCGTACGACGAGATCGGCTACGGGGACCGCGAGTACGGCGACAGCAAGTACGGGGACGCCGAGTACGACGATCGCGACCTTCTCGCCGACTTCACCTCCGGCAAGGACGACGGACCCACTCGCGCCACCGCCTGATCCGCCCACCCGGGCAGACAGCTGCCCTCTCCCCTGACACGCCAACGCCCTCCCGGATCTTCGGTCTGGGAGGGCGTTCGCGTGTCGGTGCCCGGTGACCGGGTCGACGCCGCACAGGTGGGCTCAGAAGAGCCGGAACTCGGTGCTCTCCGTGCCGCGGAGACGGTCGTAGTCGAGGGTCACGCAGCGGATGCCACGATCGGTGGCCAGCGTTTTCGCCTGCGGCTTGATCTGCTGAGCGGCGAAGATGCCGGACACCGGGGCCAGCGTCGCATCGCGATTGAGCAGTTCCAGGTAGCGGGTGAGCTGCTCGACGCCGTCGATCTCGCCGCGTCGCTTGATCTCCACCGCCACGGTCTGCCCGTCGGCATCCCGGCACAGGATGTCCACCGGACCGATGGCGGTCATGTACTCGCGGCGGATCAACGTGTAGCCGTCGCCCAGGGTCTGCACGTGCTCTGCCAGCAGTTCCTGCAGGTGCGCTTCCACGCCGTCCTTGACCAGACCGGGATCGATGCCGAGTTCGTGCGACGAGTCGTGCTCGATCGCGTTCACGGTGATCCGCAGTTGCTCCCCGGCCTTGTTCTCCACGACCCAGACGGCCTGTGCGTCACTGCCGTCGGGCGCCGGCTCCTCGGTGAGCCAGCAGGGCGGGCTCATCCAGTTCAGCGGCTTGTAGGCGCGGTCGTCCGCGTGCACGCTGACCGAACCGTCGGACTTGATCAGCAGCAGCCGGCGGGCCATCGGCAGATGAGCGGTCAATCGGCCGACATAGTCGACCTGGCATTCAGCAATCACGAGGCGCACGCCAGACAGCCTAACGCCCGCCCCTGCGCCCCGCGGGAGCCTCCCCCCGGTGCGCCACGGCCCTGCCGCGCCGTCCCCGCGCACCTGCCCCCTCTCCGCGGACACAGTCACTCCCGCACCCGGAACGGCGCCCCAACGCCCCACACGCGGCACGACGACGCAAAAGGGCAGCACCCCGCACCAAAGGCGGCAGTGCGCCCCAGAGGAGGCAATCCCGGCTGCCGCTTCTGGTGCCGGCGGTGTCATAGCGTCGTAGCAACACTGCAGGCCACCAGGGGTTGCAGGTAGCACGACGGGAGACCCGGGTGGGGCTTGGACGGATGATGCTGACGGTGGCGGATCGAACGGAGATCGCCGTCGGCAGACGGGCGGGGATGACGGTCACCGCGATCGCCGAGCAGATCGGCCGGGACAAGTCGATCGTGTCGCGAGAGATCAAACGCAACGCCACCAAAGCCGGCACCTATCGCGTCATACACGCCGACAAGCAAGCGAAGGCACGACGAGCCCGCCCACAGACCAGAACGATCGACACCGACTCGGTACTCGCCGAACGAGTACGATCCGACCTGCGCGCATCGCGGACACCCAGACAGATCGCTGGCCGATTGAAACTCGAGTCCGAAGACT